>DATIJO010000067.1:0-3504 GCA_035478555.1 Chlamydiales bacterium | reverse complement strand
CTCTATTTATAGCTTAATACAAGGCCTTGGATCAGTACTGTCCAACCATCTGTCATTACCAGAAGCAGGAGTTTGATGGGAAGAGCAATGGTAAGAGGGGAGAGCATCATCATGCCCATCGCAAGTAAGATGTTGGACACTACAAGGTCGATCACAAAAAAGGGCAGATAGACAAGCACGCCAATTTCAAAGGCAGTTTTTAGCTGCGAGGTGATAAATGCTGGGATCAAGATAATAAAATCGGTATTTTTTAACTGGGTGCGGTATGGCTCGGGAAAAATACGGTAGGCGATCTGATAGAAGCTGTTCATGTGTTTGATAGTCGTATTTCTTTGCAAAAACCCTCTTAAAGGCTCTTTTGAGCTGTCCACAACAGTAATAAGATAGGCGGCCGATTCTGAAGAAAACACTTCGGTGGGCGACTTCGCCATTACATCTTTGGAGGCGTTGTACATGGCAAGTCCGGTGGGGAACATCACGTAGACAGTCATCAGAAGGGCAATTCCGTTCAAGACCTGGTTAGGGGGAGTTTGCTGCACGCCGAGAGCGTTTCTTAAAAGAGAGAGAACAACCACGATCTTCATGAAAGAGGTGAGGAGCATGATCACAAATGGCAAGACCGCAAGGCCTGCCAATATGGCCATCTTGGTTACAACAGATGGCTGCTGCACAACACCCTCTGCAGGGCCTTGAGCAAGTAGGGGAGTAGCGAGTAAGCAAAGGATAAATAGGATTTTATATTTCATATTATTACTGAGACTTTTGTATAAATCGCTTTGCTTGGAAAAATTGATGATTTTTTGCTCGGTTTACATTCCGGACCGAAGACATATACGGGACGGAGTATAGGCGAGGGCCGGAATTTATACCGAGCGAAAAAGGGCAATTTTAACAAGCAAATGGATTTATGCAAGGGTCTCACCTTTTCATGAATGCTTCGAAGGCAGACTCTAAAGCACGCCATTGGGTTTCTAGCTGGGCATTAATAATCCCTGCTTCGGTTTCGATGATGCATCCACCTGGTTCAATGTCGTCTCTTTCTTGAATGGAAAAGCTTTTCACTTGTTCCAGTATGTCTTTTATTTTGGTTTTTTTCTTCTCTAGTTCTTCAAAGTCTTCGCGGTTTACGTAAATGGTAACTTTATGGTGCTGAGTCACAGGTTTAAGCGCCTGCATGACAATGTCCACAATGCGGTCAGGATGCAGCTTTAACTCTTCTCCAAGGATTTTACGGGCGGCTGTAACGGCAAGAGGAAGGACCTTGGTATGGACATCTCTTTCAATTGTCTTCAGTAGCTGATCAAACTTGATGATATGCTTATTTAAAGAATTTAAGCCCTCTTTAAATCCCTCTTGGGAGGCCGCTTCCTTATATTGTTCGCACTCTTTAGCTACATGCTTTCGGAATTCTAGGGCATCTTGCTGCACAAGCTCTAAAATTTCCGCAGCGTTCATAATCGTAGAATATTCTTTTTCGGGAATGACCTTTTTTCCGGGGGCGGCGCGTACTTCTTTTCCTGAGATTAGGGAGAAAAATTTCATTTATCTGCTCTTATTTATGGATCAGAGGTACAAGTTCCATGATATTTTGGGAGATGGCCTGCGCAAGGTGACTTTTTGCCTCTTTCTGGGCCGATTTACTTAATGCTGTCCCTCTTCCAATATCTAAAATATGGCATACATACCAAAGAAGGTCGGGATGTTCTCTACTTAGGGCTATCCCTAACCTCATCAAACCTCTTCTATGTAAGAGGTGGCGGAAGACCTCCTCATTGCCATCCCATCTATCTAGTCCCAGTTTAGTTAATGCGGGATGTTCTTTTTGCGCCATGATCGATTTCAGGAACTTTTTCTGATCCTCTGTTAGAAGACTGTAAATTTTCTTCAAGATTTTTGTCTCTACAATTTGCCGAATTTCTAAAGCAAGATCATAGAGAGAGAGAAAATCGATCAGCTGAGTCATCTTTTTTTTTGAAAACTGCGTTAGAATATTCAGTTCCGATTCCGGAAGATATTCAAGAGGAAGAAGTGTATTTTTTTCCCCTACTAGGCTGTTTATTAGCACATCACGGAAGAAATCTTCCGCAAAGGGAGAGAGGGTAGTGGTGCTAGCTGGAATTTCCATACTGGTCTGTAAATTCTTCTTTCGACCATTTTCAAGAGCGCTGACAAAAAATGGAGCGTCTTTAGAATAGAGCTTTAAGGTTGGCATGAGCCAGGAATAATGGACAAAGCCAAGAAGCCAATCAAAAGAAAAAGGGCCAAGCTCAATCTGTAGAGGCTCTCCTAATGTCTTTAATGTATTTTCTGTGCTCTCGGGAAGTAGCCGGATAAGGCTCTCTCTTCTTTCCTCAGGAATTTGTCCTAGAAAAGAATTGAGTATGATCATGGAAGAGGGATGCATTATTCTTTGGTCTCAGCTTTTTTTAAACCGGGGATCTTTTGTAGAGATTTTCGGATCAGGTCAGGATAAAACTTGTAAACCAGCCAGCCGATCAATCCGCCTAAGGCAATGATTAAGAGAATGAAGAAGATAAACAGCGAGCGGAACTTGCCTACAGAGCTTTTGGACATGACAATTGACCAAACGCTGACAAAGTCTCTGGATTTTCCTTTAGCTGCGATTGGTTCAGCATTTTTGCTCAAGCTGATATCTGTAAAGCGAGAACGATCGGATATAACAGATACGCTGTCAAAGTCGAGTCCCGTAATTGCGCCGGATACTAATCGTTTAATCTTTGTTTCTAAAAAATTATTTGGATCTTCCATCACTCCCTGATGTTTGACAAAGACAGAAGCAGTGATTTTGGGAGGGGCCATTCCAGGCATTGCGGCTTCTTGAGGAAAAGAGAGCTGCACTTCTGCGTCGATTACTCCGTCCATTTTGCGGATGGTATTTTTCAACTGCTCAGCAAGCCCCGATTGAAAACGAATATTTTCCTCTTTATCAGAGGACATAAGGCCTGATTTTGCAAAAAGCTCTAAGAGTGTTGTTCCCTGTCTTCTTGGCAGGCCGTTCTGGTTCAATATAGACATGGCATAGACCGAGTCTTTAGAATCAACGGTAATGTTCCATAGATTGGCTGGGGCGCCTGCCGCAGCAGTTGCCGAGACCGGAGCGGGAACTTTTACTGCATGTACTCCCTTCGATGCTAGGAATACGATAATCTCATTTGCTTCTCTTTCAGGCAGGTTATTGACAATCGAGTTGTTTGTTTCACAGCTTGTCAAAACGATCAAAGCAAGAAAAACAATAAAGCTTTTGATTTTCATACTATTTTTTTTATAAATCAATACACGAATTCTTCTTTCTTTATATCATTAAGAATAGTTTCTAGGAAGACAGAAAGTAAATCAACCACCCGCGAACTTCGTTCGCTAGAGAGCACAGAGAGCACAGAGAAGAGAGAGACAAGTGTTACCTATGTCGGTTTACTAAAATGTTACCTATGCTAGTGGATTGGACCTAATTCCTTCTCTGTGTTCTCTGTGCCCTCTAGCGAA
>DATIJO010000066.1:0-1575 GCA_035478555.1 Chlamydiales bacterium | reverse complement strand
TTTGGGTAAGGCCTAAGTATGTAGGCGAAGTTGGTTTTACCGAATGGACTCCGGATGGAAAACTGCGTCACCCAGCTTTTTTAGGGCTTCGTTCTGATAAAAACCCAAAATCAGTTACCCGGGAAAGGGCTAAATGAAAGTAGCGGTAACAGTTACAAATCCAGATAAAATCCTCTTTCCTAAATCCAAGATCACCAAAGGGGAATTTTTTGAATACCATGCAAAGATTGCAAAGAAAATGCTCCCCTGGATGAAAGGCAGGCCTGTTTCCATGCTTCGTTTCCCTAATGGCATAAATGGAGAGGTCTTCTATCAAAAAAATGTCTCCGAATACTTTCCTAAATGGATCAAAACCTGTTCCATTAAAAGACAGGGATTGGAGTCTATCCGAATGGTGGTCTGCAATGATGTAGATACCCTTCTTTACTTGGCAAATCAAGTCTGTACACCCCACCTGTGGCTGAGCCAATCAGATAAATTAAACTATCCTGACCGTTTGATCTTTGATTTTGACCCTCCTACAAAGGAAGGCTTCCCTCTTGTTATGAAGGCAGCTTTAGAATGCAGGGCCTTTGTGGAAAAAAAATTAGGCCTTAAAGCGTTTGTCATGACCACCGGTTCTAAAGGCCTTCATGTAGTCATTCCCATAAAAAGGGAGTATGAGTTTTCTGAGGTGAGATCTTTTGCAAGAAAGATCGCTCTCTACATGGAAAAACAGAATTCCGATGGCTATACCACGGAGCTAAACATTAAAAAAAGAAGGGGCAGGCTTTTTTTAGACTATCTAAGAAATTCCCTTGCCCAAACTGCAGTTGCTCCCTATGCCGTGCGTCCTATTGAAGGCGCACCGGTCGCTACTCCTATTGATTGGAAAGAGTTGAAAAGAGGGCTAAATTCACAATCTTTCACTATTAAAAATGTCCTTAAAAGAAAAAAAGATCCCTGGAAAAGTCTTGAAAGAAGCGCAGTTTCACTAAAAACACCTATGAAAAAACTAGAATCCCTTATATCGCAGAAATGAAGTTTCTGCCTCGGTACTTTTGCCTTTTGCCTTCTGCCTTTTGACTTTTCCTGCGGGAAATGTGTAGTTAAAAGCTACAACCGCGATGACAAATTGGTTTGAATTAAGCCCCCAAGGGGAATACCATATCCCAGCGATTAGGCCAAGAGTATCGGAGAAGTTATATTCAATCGAAGGTGTAAAAGAAAGATAGCTACTTCTTTGGGTGCTTAGAGAGAAGGGAGTAGGAAGATCGCCAATTGAGGGAACATTTAGAATAAGACCGGTACCACCCTTTATTTTTGCTGCTCCGGAAACTGCATAAGAAACATCCATTGCATAGACCCAATTGCGGGAAAGTGTCCATTCAAAAGCAAAGATCATCTGGTAAATGGGGTCAAATACGACCTTCGCATGAAAGCCTGGTTCCCCGCCGTAGGCATTTATTCCTGAAACATGAATAGGTGCACTGTAGGTATAGCTAAAAGTCCAACGAACACGGCAGGGATGATGTTGTAATCCATAGAAGGTCTTTTGAAGGTTAAGTCCAATGCTAGTTCGGTAAGATCCATCTC
>DATIJO010000065.1:0-4762 GCA_035478555.1 Chlamydiales bacterium | reverse complement strand
CTCCACCTTTTGCGATTCTGTAGGCAGAAGGGGAGAGAGGAGGAAGTTTTCCTTTTTCACCTATTAGATAGGGAGATCCAAAGTGGGCAGCAGTTCTGATGATCGCTCCCAAATTATGAGGATTTTCAACACCATCTAAATAGATGAGAGGAGCCTTAGGAAGATTGGAGGGGAGGGGCATCTCCTCTTTTTCATTTGCAAGGATGGCGATTCCTTCATGGTGAATAGAATCAGTGATCCGGTTTAGCTCATCTGTTGGGACAATATGGTAAGCTTTTTTTTGCTGGGCGCACCACTTCAAAAGAGAAGAAATTATTTTAACATTACTTTCTGTTACATAGACCCTAATTATGTCGTTTGGTCTTTTTTTCCAAAGAGTTAAGCAAGAATGTAAGCCGTAATATTTTAATTCTTTTTTCATAATAAAAGATTCTTTCTTGGGTAGTAATTATAGTCCAAATTCCCTATTAAAATCGACCTTTGACTAGAAATGACCTTATCTTCCACAATATTTTGAATATTTTATTGAGGAACCTATGGCCCAAGTAAGCACAAACGAAATCAAGATCGGAATGAAGGTAGAAGTGGATGGCGAGCCATACACAGTTGTATTCAACGAATTTGTAAAGCCCGGAAAAGGGCAGGCCTTCAATAGGATTAAGTTGAAAAGTGTGCTTAGCGGCAAAGTATTGGAGAGGACCTTTAAGTCTGGTGAAAAGCTTGAACTTGCAGATGTAGAGGAAAACCGCATGAGACTCCTCTATAAGGAGATCGATGGCGGCGTATTTATGGATGATGTCTCCTTCGAACAGGTCAGCATTCCATTTACTGTGATCAAAGACACCAAAGAGTGGCTGAAAGATGACACTCTCTATACGGTTGTCTTCTATAAAGGCAATCCGGTTGAGGTTATCGCTCCTACGTTCATGGAGCTCAAAATTGTTGAAACTGCCCCAGGCGTAAGAGGTGATACTGCATCAGGTAGAGTCCTCAAGCCTGCTATCACTGAGACCGGTGCAAAAGTACAAGTGCCGATCTTCATTGAAGAAGGGGAAGTAGTGAAAGTTGATACCCGAACAGGCGATTACGTTTCACGAGTCTAATCCATCAGTGCTAATTGATCGGGCCAAGATGTTTGCCCAAGTAAGGGATTTCTTTCATAAAAGAAATGTCTTGGAAGTGGACTGTCCGTCTTTAGTTCAGTGTCCGCCGATTGATACGAACATTGATGTGATGGAGGTGTATTATTCCGATCATCAGTTTGGCTATCTCCATACCTCTCCGGAGTATGCGATGAAACGGCTGATTACTTATGGGATGAAAGACATCTATCATATGGGGCATGTCTTTCGAAAAGGGGACTTAGGAGTAAAGCATAGCCCTGAATTTACCATGATTGAATGGTACAGGCTCGGGATTGAGTACAAAAACTTTATTCTAGAGACCTGCGAGCTAATAGAGCTTTTTATAGGAAAATTGCCGATTTCTTTTATCTCTTATCGAGATGCTTTTCTAAAATACACCGGGATAGATCCTTTCTGTGTGACAAGAGAGAAGTGCATAGAAGAGATCAAGAAAAGAGAGATTGAGTTTTCTTTTTCTCTGGAAGAAGAGGAATTAGATTCACTTCTTCATCTACTTTTGAGCCGCTCGGTTGAAGAACACTTAGGGAAAGGCGAACTTACCGTCTTTTATGAATATCCTGCTTCCCAAGCAGCTCTATCTAGAACTTATGTAAAAGATGGCGTAGTGGTAGCGGAGCGTTTTGAAATCTATTTTCAAGGGGTAGAGCTTGCCAACGGCTTTCATGAACTTGCCGAATCCAAAGAGCTAAGAGAAAGGATTGAAAAGGAAAATGGAAGAAGGCAAGAAGATGGAAAAAAGCCCTACCCAATAGACGAAAAGTTTTTGGATGCTTTAAGCAATCTTCCGGATTGCTGCGGTGTATCGGTTGGCTTTGATAGGTTAATGATGCTAAGACATCAAAAAAGATCAATCCAGGAAGTTCTTCCTCTAGCTATTTCCAGCGCTGCACAATAGGAAACATTCTTCCTTTACTGAAGGCTCTTTTGGTGACCCGAATTCCAGGCGGCGCCTGTCTTCGTTTGTATTCTGCGTTATGGATGCGTTTGATCAAATCTTGGACTAGGGATAGGTCGATCCCATGTTTTTTGCTGATCTCTTCCGCTGTTTTTAGATTCTCCACATATTCTTCTAAAACTGTATCGACAATAGGATACTCAGGAAGTGAATCAGTGTCTTTTTGATTGGGGCGAAGCTCTGCGGTAGGGATTCTTTTAATAATGGAATCAGGGATGATCTCTTTTTTCAAATTGATGTGCTTACAAAGGGCGTAGATCTGCATTTTAGTAACATCATTAAGGACACCAAGTCCTCCGCACATATCGCCGTAAAGGGTTGCATAGCCCATGGCCATTTCTGATTTATTGCCGGTGCTTAGCACGATATGGCCAAACTTATTGGAGAAGGCCATTAAGATCATGCCGCGGATACGAGATTGAAGATTTTCTTCCGTAATATCAGCAGGTTTGTTTTTAAAATGAGGCTCTAGCTCCTCCAGAAAAGATTGAAAAAGGGAATCGATAGAGATCTTTTCGAGTTTCACTCCTAAATTCTTGGTCAGCTTAAGTGCGTCATTATAACTTTGGTCTGCTGAATATCTGGATGGCATAGCAAGACAGAGCACATTGTCTTTACCAAGAGCTTTGACTGCAATGCAGGCAACCAGCGCAGAATCAATTCCGCCGGATAGGCCTACCAATGCCTTAGTAAAGCCCTGTTTTTGAAAGTAGTCTTTGACGCCTAGAACTAGCGCGCTGTAAAGGTCATCATAGGCATCATAGGGAAAGGCTATAGGTTTATAGGAAGAAGCAAGATCAATGATCATATCTTCCTCAACAAAGCCTTTGGCGCTTTTCAAAAGTTCGCCCTTTTCATTCATGTAGAGGCTATAGCCGTCAAAAACAAGCTGGTCATTTCCTCCGACCTGGTTGCAGAAGATCAAAGGGCATTTTAATGTTTTTGTGCAGGGAGCAAAGATCTCTACTCTAAAATCTCTTTTTTGAAAGTAGTAGGGAGAGGCAGATAGGTTTAATAAAAGGTCCGGTCTTTCGGGTTGTAATTCCAAAATGGGATCTCTTCGGTACTTCGTAAAGATAACACCGCCGCCATGCTCCCACATGTCTTCACAAATGATGACAGCTATTTTTTTGCCTTTATAGGAAAAGACCTTCTGCATTTTTCCTGGCTCAAAATATCTTCTCTCATCAAAAACATCATAGGTAGGAAGAAGGGTTTTATCTTTAAATCCTAATAGTTCCCCGTCGCAAAGCACCGCTGCTGAATTAAACGCTCCTTTTTCTTTGCCTTCGGGATTTTTACGGGCAAGGCCCAATGCTACAAATAGACCTTTAGTGTGAGGTTTTATCTTCTCTAACTTTTCCTCCATCGCGCTGATAAAGCTAGGATAAAAGAGAAGGTCTTCAGGAGGGTAGCCGCAAAGGACAAGCTCTGAAAATAGGACGATGTCAGCGGTTGCCTTCCTCGCACGCTCAAGAGCCGCTAATACTTTAGCCGTATTATTATCTAAGTCCCCAACGGTAGGGTTTAATTGGGCTACAAAAACCTTCATAAAAATGAATATAGCACAACTATATGTTACGGCAGTGGAATTTCTCTTTTAATAAAGAGAAAATTGCGGCTTCTACTTTAAGAGGATCAGTAAGGCCTTTGGGCAGGGGAATAATTTCTTTGATCTCTTTGTCTCCCATCTTTTGTTCGGCGATGAGATTGTTTCTTTCGATTTTTAAAAGAGTGAACTGGCTGGCAGAGCCAAAGCAGCGGATACGGCTAAAGTGATAGAGCCAGATGACCTCTTCGGGCGGTTTGCCAAAACGGTCTTTTAGTTCCGCCAGAATTTCATCAATCTCTTTGAAAGTAGTAGATTCTCCCAAGCGGTGGTAGATCTCCATCCGAAGGCTGCTTTCAGGAACATAGCTTTCTGGAAGTCTTGCATCGTAGGGGAATTCCACTTTCGTTTCGATAAAGCTCGCGGGAATTTTTTTCTTAAGGGCGTCGATCGTCCTTTTTAAGAGTTTACAATAGAGATGAAAGCCGATTGCAGACACCTGGCCTGATTGTTCTATCCCTAAAATGTCGCCTGCGCCTCTGATCTCCAGATCTCGCATAGCAATTTTCATGCCGCCGCCGTAGCCTCCTGCTTCAAGAAGGGCTGCAAGCCGTTTTCTTGCAATTTCAGGCAGTGATCGCTGTTTAGGAGTGAGAAAATAGGCATATGCAGTACGGTTCCATCTACCGACCCTTCCTCGAAGCTGGTAGAGGTCGGCAAGGCCAAACGTATCAGCGCGGTCGATGATGATCGTATTGGCGTTGGGAACGTCAACCCCGTTTTCTACTATGGTAGTGGAAAAGAGGATGTCTTTTTCTCCTGATTTGAAAGCATGAAAGATTGTATCCACCTCTTCAGAATCCATTTGTCCATGAACGATGGCAATTTTTGCAGAAGGAACGAGCTTTTGTATGTGCGCCGCTCTATTATAAATCGACTCCACGCGGTTATGGATGAAAAAAACCTGTCCCTCTCTTGCAAGTTCTCTAAGAATAGCATTCTGGATCAATGGATCTTCATTTTCAGCGATGATGTTTTTGACTGGAAGTCTGTCTTGAGGGGGAGTTGAGATGACAGACATGTCTTTTGCTTTAACTAAAGACATATAGAGGG
>DATIJO010000064.1:0-3123 GCA_035478555.1 Chlamydiales bacterium | reverse complement strand
CTTCCCATACTAAGCTTTATTTAGAAAGCTTATTGATTGGCGTCAAGGGTTTTATGTAAAAGATCGTTTACGAGAGCAGGGTCGGCTTTGCCCCTAGTGAGCTTCATCACCTGTCCCACTAGGAAGGCGAAGGCTTTGGTTTTTCCAGCCTTATAATCGGCGATTGATTCAGGATTTTGTTTTAAGACCTCAGCTACGATGCTTTCAATGAGAGATTGGTCTGCAAGTGGTTTGTAGTCGGGGTTTTTTTCTACGATTTGAGCTGGGTCGACTCCCGGATTTGCAACCATATCATCGGCTACGCTTTTTGCAATGCGGCCTGTGATTTTTCCCTCGTCGATCATATTTACAAGTTTTGCCACATGAGAGGGTGGTATGCCTAAAGAGAGAAGGGTTTGGCCTCCTTCTTTTAGCCTACCTGTAAATTCTACCACGATCCAATTGGCTAAAGCTCTCGCATTTTTACAGAGCTTATAGGCCTCTTCAAAGTAGTCGGAAAGAGGTTTTTCTAGAATGAGGACTTCGCTTAGGTCGGTAGATAGGCCGTAGATGGTTAGGTATTTTTCCATTCTGGCTTGCGGCAGTTCAGGAAGTTCTCTTTTAATTTTTTGGATGGTCTCTTCAGTTAAGACTACCGGAACAAGATCGGGTTCTGGGAAATAGCGGTAGTCTGCAGCCATCTCCTTTTTTCTCATTAGGATTGTCTTTTTTCTCTCTTGGTCCCAGCGGTAGGTGCCAGGTTCAATGTCCTTATTTTGAGTATATAGATCGATCTGTCTTTTGATCTCTGATTCAATCGCCAGCTCCAAGAAGGCAAAGGAGTTCATGTTTTTTATCTCTACCTTATCACGAAGCTTTTTCTCGCCTTGATGACGTACGGATACGTTGGCATCAAACCTTAAACTGCCTTCTTCCATATTGCAATCGGAAGCATCAAGGTATTGAAAAATAGCTTTAATGGCCTTGGCATAAGAAGAGGCCTCTTTAGCAGTATGCATGCAAGGCTTAGAGACGATCTCGATTAGAGGTACGCCCGCGCGGTTATAATCAACGCCTGCAAATTGAGAAAAATGTTTCAACATCCCTGCATCGTCTTCCAAATGGGCATGGGAGATTTCAAAGGTCATCGTCTTGCCTTCTACCTCAGTCGTGATGCTTCCACCCTGGATGATCGGATGTTCAAACTGGGTAATTTGGAAGTTTCTTGGGCTGTCGGGATAGAAATAGGACTTTCGATCAAAGGTGCTTATTTTACTAATGCTTGATCCCACAGCAAGGCCAAACTGGACTGCTTTTCTTACCGCTTCTTCATTCAAAACAGGAAGCGAACCGGGCTGTCCGGTACAAATTTCCGTGATATTGACATTGGGTTCATCGCCAAAATGGTTGGGAGCAGGGCTAAAGAGTTTTGATTTGGTATTTAACTGGACGTGGATTTCAAGGCCAATAACTGCTTCCCAGTTCATATTTATACATCCTCGCTGAAGTGAGGAGGGATTTTATGGCCGAAGAGGGTTGCCATTTCATAAGCATGGGCATATTTCAAGACATTGGCATCATGCAATTGAGGTCCTAAGAATTGGATCGCATAGGGTTTATTATATGCATCAAATCCGGAAGGAACGGAGATAGCGGGAAGGCCGCCTAAATTGGCCGGTACAGTAAAGATATCCTGCAAGTAGATCTCTATTGGATCATGGGTAGAGTTCAAAGCAAAGGCAGATGTTGGCCAGGTGGGCATTACAATAGCATCTACTTTTTCAAAGACCTCATCAAAGGCACGTAAGATAAGAGTACGGACCTTTTGTGCTTTGCGGTAGTAGGCCTCCTTAAATCCAGAGGAGAGGACATAGGTCCCAAGCATGATCCTTTTTTTGACCTCTTTGCCAAAACCATCTTTTCTGGAAAGATCATAGACCTCTTCCAAGGTTTTGGCTTCTTTTGATCTTATACCGTAGCGGATACCGTCAAATCTGGCTAGGTTGGTGGAAGCTTCTGCCGTAGCGAGAATGTAATAGACGGCGATGGCATATTTCAAAATTTCCAAAGAGATTGGGACAATCTCAGCACCCAAATGTTTTAACACTTCCACTGCTTCTAGAAAGTTTTTTTTAGGATTTGCTTGGAGATTTTCAATCAAATGAAGTGGCACTCCTATCTGAACCCCTTTTAAGTGGGAAGAGAAATGTTCGATGATCGACTCTGGTGGAAGATCTAAGGATGTAGAATCTTTAGAGCAATGCCTTCCTATGGTCTCCATTACTAAAGCTGCATCTTGTGCGCTCATTGCAAGCGGCCCGATTTGGTCTAAAGAAGATGCATAAGCTACAAGGCCGTACCTGGAAACTCTTCCATAGGTAGGCTTAAATCCTGTAATTCCGCATAGGGCAGCAGGTTGACGATTAGAACCGCCAGTATCACTTCCAAAGGCAAGAGGGACGAGCCTTGCGGCCACCGCTGCGGCAGAACCTCCTGACGATCCACCTGATACCGCAGATAAGTCCCATGGATTTTTACAGGGGAAGAAAGCCGAATTCTCATTGGAAGATCCCATTCCAAATTCATCGCAATTGGTCTTGCCTACAATGATGGCATCTTCCTCTTCTAATAAACGGCAAACAGTACTGGAGAATGGGGCTACGTAATTTTTTAAAAATTTAGAACCGCAGGTGGTTTTTTCGCCTTTTTGATGCATATTATCTTTAAGAGCAACGGGAAGTCCTGCAAGTTTGCCAAGCGGTTTTCCGGCGGCCTTTTTCTTGTCCAATTCAAAGGCTTTTTCCATAGCTTTTTCAGGGAACTGCGCAAGAAAAGCTCCCAATTTAGAGTCGTATTTTTTCATCCTCTGAAGATAAAACTTCATGATCTCTTCTGCAGAAATTTCTCTCTCCAGAAAGGCGTTCCTTAGCTCCAAAGCTGAAATTTTTAGTAACTTTTTCATGATTCGTCTTTTAAAACAGGGGGAACTCGGATCATTCCGCCGATTTGATCAGCTGCATTTGCAAGGAAGGTTTCTCTAGGAAGAAGATCTTTTACCTCATCTTTTCTCATAACCCCTTTTAGCATCATTTGAAGAACATGGGAGCATGGCGTTACCCCTTCGGTATCCAATTCCTTTAACTG
>DATIJO010000063.1:0-2306 GCA_035478555.1 Chlamydiales bacterium | reverse complement strand
CGCAGAATAGGATTTCAGGGTTAGTAGCTATTGCTCTTGCGATGCCAACTCTCTGTTTTTCTCCGCCGCTAAGCTGCAGAGGATGGGCATCCTGTTTATCACTAAGATTGACTAGACGTAAGAGCTCCAGCGCTTTTTTTTCTCTCTCTTCTTTTGAGAGGCCTGCGATCTCCATGGGGTAAGAAATATTTTCAGCAGCAGTTCTAGAGGTAAGAAGATTAAAATGCTGAAAGATCATGCCAATGTTTTGGCGAAACTCTCTTAAACTTTTTCCTTCTAGACCTGAGATGTCTACTTCCTGAAATAGAATATGCCCATTGGATGGCTTTAGCAAAGAGGCAAGAAGGCGGATCAAGGTTGATTTGCCGGCGCCGCTTTCGCCGATGATGCCGTAGATATCTCCCTTTTCAATAAAGAGGTTGATATCCTTTAGAGCATAGATCTTTCTATCATCTTGCTCGTAGTACTTACTTAAATCCCGGACTTCTAGAAACTTCTCCATGGAGAAATGTTAGAGATTGTCGTTGAAAATTGCAATCTTTAGTGCGCACATGTGGAAAGGCCGCACTGAATTGGAATAAAGATGATATGGGAAATGAGAAGAAAGCTTAAGTATGTAAAGGCAATTTTTTCTCCCTTTCCCCACTTTGGCTCTATCTTTTGTTTTGTAGCGGCTAATAGCATGAGGAGGACAGCTATTGAAAATAGGCAGGCAGCAAAGATAATGAGAGCCCAAGAATATAGTCTTAAGCCCAATAAAGGAGGGCTTGTACTTGGAAATTGTGGACAGGCATGGTAACTGATTTGCCATAATGAGATGAAAGCTCCTTCTATAATACAAAGAATAGCAAGCCCATAGTACTTTGCACTAATCCCATATCTCAAATTTACAAGAAGACAATAGCAGATACTTATCATACTTAATCTCTGCAAAAGACATGGAGGACAGAAATGTTCATGGATTACATATTGAAATATATAAGCAGTTGAAACTAGGGCACATAAAACATAAATAAAAAGAAGATTGGAGATTCTTTGAATGTTCTCTATTTTCATAGTTGTATTCTTAGATTTCCTGTGCCCTCATAAAAAAACAAAAGTAAAGACAGAAGAATATTTATTATAATTATAAAAAATGCGATAGATTTATTTCTTAAAATCATGAAAAGACTAATTAAATAAACAACAAATAATCCCACCATCATATTTTTTTTCCTTTAATCATATAATCTGCTGCATAGATCGCATGGAGATGAGTAGAATCAAGCACTGGCACTGATACATCTTTCTGAGAAATAATTAATGAAAATTCTGTGCATCCAAGAATAACTGCTTCAGCTCCTTGATTTATTAAAGATTGGATTATTTCTATCAAGACCTTCTTGGAATGACTATTGATCTGATTAATGAAAAGCTCTTGAAAGATGATCCGTTCCATAATGTCAATATGCTCGTGTGTTGGTTTGAGAACAGCTTTGACAGGTGAACGTTGTAATAGATAATCCGTATAAAAATTATGTAGCAAGGTAGAGCTTGTGCCTATTAGGCCAATTTTTTGAAACTTTTCTTTTTTTATTATTTCACAAATAGGTTGAAGAATGTGAATGACAGGCTTTTTGGTATTTTCTTGTACTACATCAAAAAACTCATGGAAAGTGTTGGAGCAAATGATGAGAAAGTCTACTCCACTTTTATCTATTTTTTCTGTTACTCGCTTCATAACAGTGGTAATTGCCTTCCAATCCTTTTTATTTAGTGGTTCGATGACCTCGTATTCATCAATACTGTAAATAACTAGATTTCCTGTATGGCCCTTTCCGAGTTGAAAAGAAATGCGCTCAATGATGGCTTGGTAATAGATGATAGTACTATAGCAGCCAATGCCGCCGATTAAACCAACTGTTTTCATGAGTATTTTTCGATTAAAATATCTACAAAAGGCCCAACATCTGTGAAAATAGGATCAAAGCAGGGAAGCTTATATTTTTTTTCAAAGTTTTGTATCAAAGCTATTGCTTCCTTTTTGTCTTTAAATTCAGATGTATTTAAGGAGATCGCTTCAACTTTTGCTTTGGGATTAGTGAATTTTGCAGCTCTTTCATATGCTTCAATATACTCAGGAATTTCCCTGATTGGAAAATGTTCTAAATGCAAAAGAGACTTTCTTGCAGGATTATGACATAGGACCATAACATCTGGCTGGCTTCCTTGTACGAGCATTAGAGTAACGCCTCCCCAAGGATGAAAAAATGCAGCTTGACCTTCAATAACATCCCAATGATCCTTTTTAGCGTTTGGGGAGAGAA
>DATIJO010000062.1:0-2057 GCA_035478555.1 Chlamydiales bacterium | reverse complement strand
GTACCATTTTTCTTCAACAAGTTTTGGATCGTAAGCTTTATCAAGTTCAGACATAGTTTTTTATGGTATAAGAAAAAGAAGAATTATACCACAGAGGCCACAGAGGTCACAGAGAAAAATGCATTTAACCCTCTGTGCACTCTGTCTCGACTTTAGGAATTTTTAGGCTGCAGCCGCTCTGAGGATTAATCTTTCTAAGTCCTTTTTACCAAGTTTGGATTTTAATCCGAACTTGGTAAAATATTTCCTCTGCAAAATACTTAATCTCACGTAGCTAAGCACATCGGAAAATGTGGCATGATTTTTTAGGTACCAAGTGGTTTTTTGTATAGGTATTTTTCCTCCTTTTTCTTTGGCTAATTTTAAAGCTATTAGAATAATAATTGAAAACGATGCAAACAGGCATGGTGTGGTGCGTTCTATTGCTTTATCTGACCATTGTCTTTGAGTTTCTATACCTAAATGGCGCTTTGCTTCTTCAAATGTCACTTCTATCGGCCAGCGGGATACAAAAATCTCTATTATCCTTTCAGCTGAATGCTCAACATTAGTGCTAAATAAAACAAGTGGTTCGGCTTTATTATCTGGGTCTTTGATTAAAACCCAACGTATGGGAAGGGGTGGGATCCCATATGCATACCAAAGATCCATCCCTGTATAAATCAATAATTTTTTCGTCCTTCCTCCATACCAATGAACCTTTATTTCCTGCCAAGCTAGAGTAGGATCTTTAAGGTAATCGGTAAATAAAGGGCATCTTTTTCCCACGAGAAGGGGCCTTCCTCTTATCTTCTTAGTGCTATTTGGAAAATTAAAAATGCGCGCATCCATACGCAACCTGGAGACAAGTGCTCCATTGGCTTTTACACAAGCATGAGCGATTTTATGGCAGGCAAAAGCTTTATCTGCGACAATTACAAACTTTATCGATTGCTTAAGCCACTTTCTAATCACTTTAATTAATTGAATTGTCCACTCTGTTAATGTTTTATGCTTGGATTTAGCGCTTAAGTCCCGTTTATTACGAGAAGTGGATAGAGGTCTTTTTGGGGGAATTAATTGTGAGAAAAATGGCAATGCCCAATTGGTGGGACAGCCTGGAAACTTCACGGAGATACTAGCTACTAGCCATAGTAATCCAATGGTAAGAACTTTACGATTTTTTGATGAACGCACAGCATCTCTCTGGCGTCCCAGTCCTCTAATTTTTTCGCCCTTTCTTCTTTCTACGTGAGTATCTAAGGGAATGACAATTTCTTCTAGAGAAAAGGCGTTTATAATCTCTAAAAAAAGAATGCTGGCAGCTTTAAAAGCGCTCCATCTTGCTCCGCTTAAAACCCAGTGAAATTTAGAAAAGTTTTTAAGATCTTGTAGATCTAAGGTACGAAGGATATCAGCAACTGTTCGATGTCCCTTAGTTAGGATATGCCCAACAAACAAGGAGACAACATTTTTATAGACAGGTTGAGAAAATAGTGGCGAAAAGAGTGCCAAGACATTTAGAATCTCTATTGGTAGATTTAGCATTTTTAGAAACCTCAAAGTTTTTTGTCGCAAAACAAAATTTGAAGTATCTAAGATACTGATCTACCATTTTTTATGTCAAAAATTCCTAAAGTCGAGACAGAGGCCACAGAGAAAGAAATATTGCGGAGCGGGTGGTTAAATTTTTATTAGCTTGATTTTTCAAGATGGGATAAGAACTCACGGAAGTCGACCGTAGATCTTAATCCATCCAGCCATTCATCTTGAAGGATCTCATCCATAGGGGGTAAAGCTTTGAAAGCTTCAGCTTTATGAATGAAATACATGGCTTTATCATATTGTCTTAAGATGGAATAGAGGCATCCTAAATGATAGTAAGCAGAAAGATTGCCCAGCTTGGCAGCTTGCATGATCTTATGTTCCGCTTCTTTATAGATCATTTCGGCATCATGGAGATGATGAGCATGCTGAGCGATATTAATGAGGGCTAGGCCCCAATCTAAAATGACCACATCATTTTCCTCATCCTGTTTGAGGGCAAGGCGGAGGTGGTGGATGGCGCGGTAAAAATG
>DATIJO010000061.1:0-9405 GCA_035478555.1 Chlamydiales bacterium | reverse complement strand
GAGAGCATCAAAACTATTCAATCGCTCAATGTGGCAAGTGTATTTTCCATGAAGAAGGTTATTGGCTTCGGCAACGTTAAAGGCCCAATTGCCATAAATATCAAATTTCTCATCTTTGATTCGCGAAGCAAAGAGAAGAGGGTCGATAGTGCCTTGACCCAGTAGAAAATTGATTACAGTGGATGTAGAAGTGGGAGAACACATGTCTTTTCCCCGAGGATGATTTAAGATCATTTGAGATTGTCCTGCAACCCCCGGCACTTGGACATTAGTTAGAGCAGTAGGCATGCTTTGTGTAAAACGGCTGAGCTCGGATGTACAGACATAAAGATTTGTTAGACTTTGAAGCGATGCCCCATCTTTTGCCTCTACTTTCACTTCAAACGCTGTAGCTAACTTGCCATCAGAGGTTTCTGCGGTATCTTGAAAGACTTTTGCAAAGGTTTCAGGAAAAGACTCTGAAAAAGAAAATTGGGTAGAGGAGGACCATTCGCCATAGTTTAGCCAAGGGGACCAAACCCCATCTACTTGTATCCGTACTTGAAAAAGATAGCTGCCTGTTTTGGGTCTAAGAGCATCCCAGGATAGAAGGAGGTCATTGAAGGGGGAGACCTCCTCCTTTCTCCATTGATAGACTTCTCCGGCATCTTTGACACCTTCTTTGTGGAGATGGGAAAAATCAGCGTAGAGCATTGATAATGAATGCATTAAAGCCAATAAATAGAGGATTTTCATAAAAAGGTCTCATTTTTTTGAAGATGAAGAAATATAAATCAGATTAAATTTTTTTGTCACATTCCAAGTTCTTAAGACAGATCAGTTTATTCTCAACTTTGAAATTAAATTATAATAACTTTTTATTTTAATTATTATTAATTGATTAAAAACTAGGCTAATTTGATAATAAAGATAGAAAAAGATAAATAATAACATAAACTACTCTCTATGAAAGAGAAAACAAAAAAAGCAGTTAATTTAACGGTCCAAGAAGCCTTGGACAATCTTGCCCTTATCGCCGGGATCAATCCTGAAGATCCCTACCGTATTGGTATTGTCAAGGACATCAAATTTGTCAAAGAGGGCGAGGGGGATATTTCTTTAAGGAATATTTCGATAGTAACCCCTGATGGATCGGACGAGGTTTTCCAGATAGTTCAAAAGACCTACACTACCCTCCTGCACTATTTAGAAGAGCTATATGATAACCCTGAGACCGATTGGGATGATCCTAAGACCAGAGACGGCCTCCAAGCGATGATGGACCTTGTAGGGGAGTCTGCCATTAAGTTAGACAAAGTGATGGCGATCATCGAACCTCAGATGAAGCCCCATAGCATTTCCTATTCAAAAGAGTATCAAGACATTCAGAACTACTATCTCCATAAGATCCAAAAGAAATTCACCTATCCTCTAGAAGGAAATGAAGAGTGGGGAGAGGAATGGGATAAAGAGGGGATATCGGTCGATCCAAAAGAAGGATTGAAGGATTTTGAGACAATCAAAACCGACCGTGAATATGAGCTTTTTTATATTACCAATGAAGATGGAAAGTTATTCTTTTCTCCTCATCTTTTACGAAATATCAAACTCTTCTGTGAATTTGATGTGGCGGGAACTCTTCCCTTTGAAGAAGACCCCTTGCTTCGTCTTCGCTCTATGCAAGACCGAGACCTTTCTGCAGCTGCCATTCAGATCCTCATGGGAGCAAAGAACATAATTGGTGAATTTTATAGGCAAAAGATCCGTCTAAAGGACATGGAAATTATCCGAGCTGTGCTCAAGGCTTCCATGGCCTTAATGCTTGCCTCTAACCAGAGGAACCTAATCCAAAATACTCAAAATAAAAGCTGTTTGGAATATTTCCAAGATTTTGAGAAGTTTTTAACCGAGGCCTTAAATTCGCCTGAATACCAAAAATGGATTGCTTATCCTCCTGACCCTAAAGATAAAACTGCCTACCTCCTAATGGATTATGTAAACGTGCTATGCAAACACCATTTTTTAAGATCTAGCGGTATAAAGCAGGAGATGGATGGTTTCATCCACAGGCTAATGAGAAAAGGGGAAGAGCTCTTAAAAAAAGAGACCAAAATCCCTAAAACCGTAAACTTCTGGCAGAAACTCTCATCTGATGATGAATCCCTTCGCCATCTTCTAAAATGCTACCCAAGCGGCCCTCTTTTTAAGATCCTTGATCTTTTGAGAAACGAGGAAGAAGAAAGAGCTGGTTTTGAACCATTAAAACAAGGGAACGATCCCCATACGTTATTTCAGATTTCTTATGTTCAAAGAGATATTGCATTTCTTCATCTGCCTGCGCCGACAATGCAAAAAGTCATTTCAAAAGCAGAGGTCTCCGACTATTTCAAAGGCTTCCTCAGATCTTATCAAGTGCATAGACCCATGCTAAAACACCTATTCATCAATTTACAGGACAGAACCTCCTGGAAAGAGCATATACGCTCACAGGTCTTAGAATCCTTGCAAAAGCAGGCAGAATTTAGCGGCTGCCTCACTGTGATCAGCTTGAATAAAGATACCGATTTTTACCATCAGAAAGGGCCTTATCTAGAGGTAAATAAAGCTGAAGATTTCATGAAGCAGTTAGAAGAGCAGATGACCAGCCCTGAAGACTTTGGCTTTTACATTCCACCTCATCTGAAAAACGATGCCTTTACCAAAGAACTCAATTCTAAGATCCATGAACATTTCTTTCAAAAAGCGAAAACATTGACCCGTCCTCAAAGGCTTGATTTTATTGAGATCTTTTACCATTTCTTCCTCTTAAAAATGATCGAGCTTGTTCAGCCTGATTCCATTAGCTTCAGCTGTAAAGATGGAATTGACACAGGTGCTTGTTTGAGCGCCTCGTTCTACGGCTTTCTACACTATCTGGCTAATCGAAAACTAGGGAAGGCAGAGGAGGAGTACCTACGGATCCTTTTCTATCTCCCTGCCCTTTTAATTAGAGAACGTGGGGTAGATCCTGAGAGGATCAACCGAATCCTTTCCGTCCAAAAGCTCCTCCAAGAATCTTTTGAGGAAGAGGGGAAGAAGATCCTCAAGTCTTTTGCGCCTCTTTATGACAGCCTAGGCAAAAACCTGGCTATTCATGAGAATCCGGGACAAGAATAATCAATCAGCTGGAAGAGGCTTGTCAATTGAATCCACTAAGCTCTCATTATAGAGCCTTAGAGAATCGTGAAGGCTTTGGACCTCGTTCATCAGCCGCATAAATTCAGTCTTGAAGTTCGAGCCTTCCATAATCTGGGCCTTCTCTTCATGGTTATCAGCCTTCTCTAATAGGACTGTGAGCCTAGCTAGAGAAGTTGTGATCGTATCCATCTCCGTATTAAAATAGCTGCGGAAATGCTTTGGAGTGTTCAAGGCATTTAATAGATTTGCCTTTTTGGTCCTGGACTTTTGCCACTCTTTATCATACTGGTAGAGAAGCCCATAGTGGTTCAGGTCGTTCATCAGGGTATTTGCCTTGCTCATTAAAGAGCCTAAACGCATATAAAAGTCATCAGAGGAGAGGATTCTTCCGATCGAGCCTGACCCTTCCACAATGTCATTTGTGATAGATCGGATATTTTGTAAGATCTCTTTTCCTTCAATATTGAAAGAATCGGCAGCTTCCCCATAGCCATCTAATACTTTATTGACTTTAGCAACCGTATCGTTTTGCTGGATCTCTCTTACTGTATTTTGGAGAAGCTCTAAGTTATTTTTCATGTAGTCGATGGTCTCAGAGAGCTTTCCTACCATCTTCTCATTGTTAAAAGAGGTGAGAGTATCATGCATCTGGCTAAGAGCTCCGCTTGCAGACGCTACAGCGGAAGATAGATCTTCTTTGTTCTCTTCCACCCAATCATTGACATTGACCATCAATTTTTCAATTTTTCCGGAGAGCTGTGTAAACTTAGTTACAGCATCTTCCAAAGGATCGATCGAATTTGCGTAGAGGATCTCTTCGGAGGTGATCAGATGGGGGACGACTCCTTTTGGAGGGGTCCTAGGAGTGATCCCAATGGTCTTTTCTCCCATGAGCCCTACGGTTGAAATACTAATATCGTCGGTAGAATAAATCTGGATATGGGAGTCGATCTTCATTTTTAACTGATAGTAATAAACCCTTCCCATCGGATCGAGGGCATCAGTCCTTGCATTATTTACAATATAGATGGCCTTGACCTCGCCAACAGGCCTTCCCGCAAATGTTACTCTTGTTCCTACGCCGATTCCTGAAATATTAGAAAAACGGATCGTAAGCTCTTGCTTTTCATTACCGATCTTTGGTTTCAAAAAAAGGATCATGGAGACAATGATAATAATAGAGGCTAGGACAAAGGCCCCGATCGTCACATTTTTAAAGTAATCGGTCTTTGACATCATTTTGTCCTTCCGCTTGGATGGTGGAGAAGAGAGTCCTTCAAAAAGCAGATCAAAGGATCTTCAATATTCAAAAAGGTTTGAGTCTCCTCAATATGATCTATTTTTCCATCTCTATGTAAAGCGATCCTGTCGGCCATATAAAGAGCTGAGTGAAGATCGTGAGTGACCACAACACTCGTTCCTTTAAGCTCTTCTTGTACTTGCACGATCAGCTCATTGATCTGCTGGGCAGTGATAGGATCCAGCCCAGTCGTTGGCTCATCATAAAGAAGAATTCTTGGCCGGTACACTATTAACCTCGCAAGCCCTGCTCTCTTTCTCATACCTCCTGACAGATCTGAAGGCAATTTTTTTTCTTGCCCCTCTAGGCTTACCATTTTTAATGCAGTAAAGACTTTATCTCTGATCTCCTCTTCGGTGTAGGGCTCTTTTGTCTTAGGATTTCCATGCTGCCTTAAGTAAAAGGCAGTATTCTCAAAAATATTCATCGAATCAAAAAGAGCAGCCCCTTGAAAGAGCATCCCCATATCTTTCACTACTTTATAGAGCCCTGTTTTGCTCAGCTCCGAAATTCTCACTCCATCTACATCAATGTATCCCTTGTCTGGCTTCTCAATCCCAATAATATGGCGTAAGAGTACGCTTTTCCCGACTCCGGATCTTCCAAGGATGACTAAGATCTCACCTTCATGAATCTTAAGGTTCATGCCGGATAGGATCTGGTTCTTCCCATAGCTCTTCCAAAGATCAACCACTTCTATCATTGAACTTGTCTCGTAATTATAAATATCTGATTTTCGATAGATTTTTTATCAGATTTTGAGATCGCTTCGTAGGACATACTTGAAAAAGTAGACCAAGAAGCGATCTCAAAAGATGTTAAAAAAGATACGAAAAGCAGGTGTTTAGAATTTCGAGATGAGTTCATTTAAACAACCAGAAGAATTTTTGGTAAAAAGTGTTAAGCCCCATCGTGAGGAAAAAATCGGAAACTAGCACTAAGATATAGCTGATCACAACGCTTTGGGTAGTCGACCTTCCCACTCCCGCAGCTCCGCCTTTTGTCTTCATCCCTTTATAGCAGCAGACCGTTACAATCAGAATTCCAAAAATAAAAGCCTTAAATACACCTGTAAAAAAATCAAAATTGGAAATATGGACAGGCATTGGATCAAAATAGGTAGAAGCAGGAAGATGAAAAATATAGACAGCGATCAGATAGCCCCCAAATATCCCCATTACCATGCTGAAGATGGTAAGGAGGGGCACCATGATGATCCCTGCAATAAATCTAGGGGCAACTAGATAGCTATTAGGATTGATGGCCATTGATCTCAAAGCATCGATCTGCTCTGTGACCCGCATGGTTCCAAGCTCTGCGCACATCGCCGATCCCACCCTTCCTGTGACCATAAATGCAGTCAATATCGGCCCAAGTTCGGTGATCATGCCTTTGCCCACTAAAATACCAGTGATCGCAGCCAAACCCTTTTCGCTTAATTGATAGAAAGATTGAGCAGCTAATACAAAGCCCGTAGTAAAGCCTGTAATCCCTACAACGCTTGTAGACATGACCCCAATTTGAAAACACTGCTCCCTCACCAAAACCCATGCGGGTGGACGGTGGATTGCAGCAAGCAGGACTTCCCAAATCAGGACAACATATTCGCCGACAGCGCCAAGAACCTTCTCGCCTTGCTGCCTTATTGCAGTAAATTCCATATCCGCATTCTAAATGATAGGAGAAATAAGTCAAGAATAAGCAAGGATGAAAGAAAAGGAGAGAAAAAAAAGCAGGGATAACAGGATGAACAGGATATTAGAGAAGAAGATTTATTTTTTCATTTATCCTGATAATCCTGTTATCCCTGCTAAATTACTATATTCCCAATCTCTCTTCGATTTGGGTGATGCGGTCGATCAATTGCTGCAGGGATGTGAGCGCTTGATCGGGCGAGTTGTTAGCATTGATCAGGCCGTTCCAGGTAGTCTCTTTAATCGACTTATTTCCCTGGATGATGGTTTGAGAAGCATCATAGCCAGAATCGATGAATGATCTAGTGCCATCTAATACTCCGCCTTCGCCTGCTGCTTTTAAGAAGCCATTTAATCCGGAGGTTTCTTGGACAAAGGATCTAGCGATATAGGTTCCGCCTTTTGCGAATTGCAAGGCAACGTCCCACCATCTTTTGCCAAGGATGGAGTTAGAAAGATTGTCAGAGTCTTTAGGAAGACTTGCTTTTAGCTCATGGATTTTTTGATCCCTTTGACGGGTGCTCTCTTCAAAAACATGGGCATATTGCTCGATTGCATGGGCAAGAGCTGCGCTATAGGATTGTCTAGGCTTAAAATTCCAAAGCCTTCTTTCTACGTTCTCGACTCTGGTTACAACTTGATGCATTTGATTTTGTTCTGCTGCAGAAAGAGGATTTTCAGCGATATGTCTTCCGGCATCAGCTAATATCTGGTCTGTATCTCTTCGGATTACATCGATCTCATGAGAAGAGAGATCTCCTGCCGTCATTAGACTTACATTAGGCAAATGAGGGATCACTTCCCCCACTTTCATCGCATTTTCAGTAATGCGGAAGTCTTCTTTAAAGGGAATTGGAGATTGACCACCATAAGGTATCACTACCATGGTGTCATCTAATTCATCAATACTGCCAATTACGCTCATATTATCCTCCAGCGGATGCTATTTCTACTAATTCTTGATATTGCTTTACCCCTTGTTGGGCGGCTTTTAGAGATTCTTTCTCTTGATTCGCCATCTGAGTGAGATGTTTTGAAAAGCTATCAACAAGAGCTCTGCTTTGGAAGCTGCGAGTTCCGGTATTTACGGAATGTGCCCTCGCTGCTTCCGCTTTGCCTCTTACTCTTCCTTCCACAAAGTTAGTTACGCCTGTTCCCACATTTGTAGAAGTAGTAACGACTTGTTTGGCAATCTCCACCGCATTGGCCGCTTGAACAGCATTGATTGATAACACAGTGGTGATCGCAACTGCAGTTCCGGCGATCACTGCGCTTCCTAATTTAATGCCATTTGCGATCTGTTCTGCTCTTGCCTGGTCTTCAGGGGAGATGGCCCTTGCTAATTGGTCTACAAGGCCTGATTCTACGGCGACCTCTCTTCCAATGTTGAATGCGCCGGCCGCTAGAACGATATATCCAAAGGCTCCGCCACCACTAGCAATCCCAAGCACTACAGCCGCAGCAGAACCTGCATAGGAGAACATCCTTCTAAAAAAGCTCCAGGACTCCGCTTCTTTGTTCTTTTCTTCAAATCTTTGATAGGCAATTACCGCATCATGAGAGGCTTTTTTAAATTCGATGCATTCCACATCAAAGTTATTTTGTAAAAATCCAAGAAACTGCTGCAGAGCTTGAGAGCCCATATTTTGCGCATCGATCAGCTCTACTTGCAGCGCTCTTTTCCCATGATTGGTGTAGGCAAATTTTGCGATAATAGGCCTTGCAGGTGAAAAACTTGTCTTCTCTTGAGATGCAGGGGCCATAGTATCGACCGCACCGGGCGCCCACAAGACAGGGGGCCGGTTGGCATTCAGGTCTGTTCTAATATTATGGGTTTTTAACCCCGGATGAAGTTGAATAGCAGCAGTGGTCATGAACTAGCTCCAGATCTCTTTAAGAGCATTAATTTTATCTAAAAGCTCCTTTTCAGGAGAACGTCTTTTTGCTTCTTCCAAAGCAAGCATCGCCTCTTTGATCTCGTTTTGGGAGATCAGGCATTCGGCTGCATGGAAATGGGGAGTCGGATTTGTTGGATCCAGGATTGCAGCCATCGCCCAAGCGGGGAGCGCATTTTGATAATTTTTCGCTTGCTGCTCCGATGCCGCAAGCCCTGTCCAATATTTTTTTTCCAGCCCATTGATCATAATCAGCCTTGCAAAACCGCTAGACGCCTCTTTGTAGTGGCCCTTCTCATAAAAAAGGTAAGCAGCCAAATACTCCTCCTGCTCTACAGGAAGGCTCTTTTTCTTCTTCTCTACAAAGCCGGGCTCTTTGGCAATCTTTTCTAACAGCTGATTTACTTCCGTTATATCCAAGGATTACCCCCCTTTGATGGAGCGTGATTGAGCACGCTGAACAAGATCTTTTTCTTCCTTATGGGCCGATTGGACGATTTTCGCGAGCTGGGTCTGTTTTTCAGTAAGGGTCGGAACCATGTTAAAGGAAATTTGCGCTCTCTGCGGCAGGATCTTAGAATTTGTATCTAGATCAGAAAGAAGGATCTCAGCTTCCTTATCGGTGTAAACAAGTTTATCCTTATCAGCAAATCCAAGCTCCCAGGCTTTTTGCAAAAGCTCTTTTGCCTTTTCATCCGTGCTAAAGTCAATTTTTTGAGGCTTGTCCTTGGTCATGGTCTTGACCTTTTTGGTTAGGGCAACCACCACATCCAATTGTCTGAAGTGCTCTTTACCCTTATCAATATACCCCATCGCCTTGTCATGGATCATCGCGTCTTTAGGAATATAGGCCTGGGTGATCAAAATATAGCTAAGATTATACCCCCAGATCGGGACTTTTTTTCCTTTCCCTTCAGCTTTCACTAATTTATTGGGAGGCGCTAAAGTTTGCTCTTCAAGAATTCCCGGCTCCGATCCATCTTGTGAACTTAATCCAAGATCCGTCTCGGTCTCGTTTGGGCGTATGGCGTTTTGCATGGCACTAATACAATCAACATCTTTCATAAGTTCGGTGCTAATCGCATCAAACTTATTCTTTCTCTCTTGCCCATTTAAATGACGCAGAAGCTCTATGTCATTTCGGTATTTTTCCATAAAATGAGGAAGAGAAGAAGTGAGAGCCTCCTCTAAGGCTAATTTAGGCAGCTCAACGAAGATCTCTGCATCCCCAGTTTCTACCTTTTCTTTAAAAGATTGCGGCTGTCTTTCAATAATCTTTTTAAAGAATTCACCCCCATCTTGATTGTCTGCACGGGCTCTTTCATGGGAAGTATCAATTTCATTTCTGACTATACCAGTA
>DATIJO010000060.1:0-6565 GCA_035478555.1 Chlamydiales bacterium | reverse complement strand
CGGCAGGACCTTCTCCTCAATGCCAATTCCTGTATCGGATATGCTTAGGAGGCAGTTGGGATCTTGTTTCAAAAGACTTACTGTAATCACACCGCCTTGGGGCATCGCTTGAAAAGCATTTACCATTAGATTTAATAGGGCAGAACGGAAGGCCTCTGCATCAAAAGGGACAAAGAGGGGATCCTGAGAAATATGGGTATCTATCTGTACGTTTTTGGGAAAGGCCGGGTCCATTTTTACAAATTTACAAACCTGTCTGATAAAAGCGGATAGATCTAAAGAAGATGGCAAGACCTGAATAGGACGTGCAAAATGGAGGACTTTACTGAGCAGGCGGTCTAAGGTTTTAGTTCCTTCAATAATATGTCCGCTCATCTCTTGCAGCTGGTTATTTCCCTCTAGTTCTCTTGAAAGAAGAGTGGCATAACCTCGGATTCCTCCTAAGGGATTTTTAATCTCGTGGGCAACTGTGGAGACCATCTCTCCTAGTGCTTTTAGACGATCATTTCTAGAGCTTATCTCCTGCAGTCGTTTCATGTCGGTAATATCTCTTAAAAGCAGGATGATCCCTTGATAGGGGGCTATCCCTTCATGGACAAAGCTGGTGGTCACCTCGATCTCTCTTTTTCCTCTTTCTTCTGAATGGAAGGTAATATAGCTCACGGGTAAAGCTAGGCCAAAGTGCAGCGCATCCTCCATCGAAAAACCAAAAAAATCATCCTTAAATTGATGAGAATAGCGTTTCAATAGAAGTTCTTTCATATCTCTTTCAATAAGAGCCGCGGCCGCATCATTAAAAGTTAAAATGATGTCCTTGTTACTGATGAAGATCAACCCTTGAGAGATGTTCTTCAAAACGCTGTTTAAGTATTGGGAAAGGGTATTAAGCTCTTGCGCCTTTTGTAAAAAGCGGAGATTTGTTTTTTCTAGTTCTGCATTTAGCTTTGCATAGGAAGACCTTAGCTTTTCCGTTTCTTCAGTAAAGAGAAGGCTTGCCCTTTTTAAATGGCCAAGGGCAGCAGGGGCATTTTCTGCCTGTTCAATAAGCTCAAGAGCTTTTTCCAGCTCGGATAAAAGTGGGGATTCCTTATCGTCCATAAACCGGATATATAAGAAATTCGGAAATAATGTAAAAATAATGTTCATGAGATTTATTCGTATCTTTCTGTTCCTGCTCAATTCTTGCTATCTCTTGTCATTTTTCAGCTGTTCAGGACTAGAAAAGACTGAATATGACAAACTTCGGCGAAAGAACTGCAAAGGTGAATTTATTACCCGAAAGAGCGGGGAGTATTTTTCGCCCCTTGCCACCCCTAAGCTTCGGGAACGCGAACCCTATCCTTGGGAAGAGATGGAGTCTTCCGATGTGCCTAAGATCCTAAAGGAACATTTCCGCTGCAAGGGCAAAAGCGTAAATCCTCAAGACTGCGATGGAAGACATGGCATGCCTTTTATCGCTGGGAAAGAAGGGGTATACCCCATCCTTCCAGAACTTCTGAACTATATCCAAAAAAAGACCAAGAAAAGAGTCATCATCACCTCAGGGTACAGATGCCCCGCTCATAACCTCTTCTCCGACCCCTCAACCTATAATAAAACCTCTAAACACATGATCGGCGCAGAGGTGGATTTCTTTGTCCAAGGACTGGAAGATAAACCTCTTCAAATCGTAACTCTCATAGAAGAGTTCTATAAAGAAAACCTAAGGTATGCAGGCAAAGCAGAATTCGAGACCTTCCAGCGTTATGAAAAAGAGGATACCAACGTCTCTATCAAGCCCTGGTACAATAAAGAAGTGTTTATCAAAGTTTTTAATGAACAAGAGGGCAGGGACGCCGATAACCGCCATCCTTTTCCCTATTTGAGCATCCAGGTGCGCCATGACCGGGATAAAAACGAACGGGTCGTCTTTACTTGGGAGAAGGCCCAGCACATCACTAAAGTTTCCCAATAATCCCTATTAGGCTTATACTTTCTCTCTATATTCTTTTTCTTATGCCGATGTGGCGAAATTGGTAGACGCGATAGATTCAAAATCTGTTTCTAGCAATAGAGTGCTGGTTCGAGCCCGGTCATCGGCAATAAAATAGGCCCCAAAAAAGGGGCCTTTTTTATTGCTGATGAAAAAACGTTCCTGTGGAACGTTTTTAGGGCTCGAAGTGAGGAGCTATGCTCCGAACCGGCTTTCACGACGGGGACGAGCTATGCTCGCTCCGCTTGAAAGGAGTCCGGTTCGCTTCCAAAGGAAGCTTGAATTAAGGGCTGATGCAAAAACACATCAGCTTTTGCGCTTTGTTTTTTTGTATTTTGCATGTTGCCTTTAACGTATTCTTTACATATATTTAAACTTTTATTAAATATAAGCGCCCGTTTAATAAAGGAGTGGGGTAGACATTATGAATTCTTATTTTATTCAATTAATTGAAGAGGCCTTATCCATCGAAGATCTTAGGAATTTAGCGAAATCATTCTATGGGCAATGTTGGGCAGAAGAAGTTAGAGCGGTTTTTCGTTCAAGATGGAAAAAAGTCTTGGGTTTTGAAAAATACGGAATTTACAGTTAAGGATCTCAAGGAGATTGTTAAAAATCGGTGTTTGAGATAGGATAATATTATAATCCCGTATGGTAACCTTGTGTTAACCATACGAACACCACAGGCTGATACCTGTGGTTTTTTTTTGGTTCGATTTTTTCTTATATGAAACTTGACCGAGTTATCTCTTTCATAGATGGTTTCAACCTTTATCATGCCATTGCAGCAATGGGTGATCCTGCATTCAAGTGGCTTGACCTAAAAAAGCTGTCACAAGAGTTTATCCACCCTGTAAAAGAAGAATTGGCCCAAGTACTTTATTTTTCTACGATTGCAAATCATCGTAACCAGGCAGCTCAAATGAGACAGCGAACCTACTTACGTGCATTGGAACTTCGAGGGGTAAAAACAATTCTAGGTCAATTTAAACAAAAAGATAGAGAGTGTTCAAAATGCTTCGCTAGGTACACAGGTTATGAAGAAAAAGAAACAGATGTAAACATTGCATTGCACCTGATTGATTTAGCCTATCAAGATGTCTATGACCGGGCGATTTTAATTACCAATGATTCTGATCAAGTACCTTCGATTCGCACTGTATTACAGAGATTTCCTAATAAAAAAATCACTATTCTAATACCTCCATGTACTCGTGAGTGTAATGAGTTGATTCGCACTGCTTCTGCTAAGGCAAAAATTTCAACCGAACATCTGCAAAAATGTCTTCTTTCCGAGGTGGTAACCGATGCCTCAGGACGTGTGATCGTTAGACGACCCAAAGAATATGATCTTGCACATGTCTAAGAACCTATTTCTCACTTGGAAATTTCGAATCTATTATTCCTTCACAGGATGTCTACATAGGTTTTTACAAATCTTCTTCAAGAGACTGATTCCTAAACCTACAGAAGGACCTCCCAAAAAACTGCTTTTGACCAATTGGGGTGCTTTAGGAGATTTGGTCCTCTCTACCGGAGTAATTGCAGAGATCAAGGCAACTTATCCTAATTGTAAGATTGGACTTGCGGTATCCTCAGAATCAAAGGTTGTATGTAGTACATCTCCATCAGTTGATTGGATCCATGTTTTGAAACCCTGGGCGCTGCAAGGACGAAACATAGGTCAGAAAATTCTTAGCTTACTTCGTTTTACTTTCATAGAGCAGATCCGAGCAGTCAAAGAGATTAAGTCTATTGGTTATGATACTGCGATTGAACTGCGCCCTTTTTGTCCCAATGTCATTCCTATTTTTTGGAAGGCGAAGATTCCTCTTAGAATAGGATTTAAGACGTCCGGTAACGATAAGCTTCTCAATGCACCTGCCGAATGGATAGGCGGGGAATATCTTCCCCATTGCTATTGGCCCCTCTTAGGCAAAATTGGAATTGAGTCGAAAAACACTTTGATGCCGCAAATGATCTTGAAAATGGATCACCCTCGGTTAGCAAAAAAGCCTTATTTATTGTTTCATCTATGCGCATCCGATGCTATAAAAGAGATGCCAATAGAATTTTGGAAGGCACTTTACTCCAAATGTAAAGAAATGGGATGGAACATCTATTTTACAGGCAGAGGAGAGAGGGAACTAAAAATGATAGAGCAGGTGACTAAGATTCCTGAGGAAATTTTGTGTAATAAACTGAGCTGGGAGCAATTAGTACAGCATATCAAAGAATGCAGAGGGATTGTTTCTATCGATTCGGTGCCGATCCATCTGGCTGCAAGCTTTGGTGTTCCAACGGTTGCTCTTTTTCGCTGTACGATCAATCCTATCCTTTGGAAACCATCAGTGCCTACCACAAAAGCCTTAGGAATTGAAAAACCTGTGAAAATGGAAGATGTACTTCAGGAGATTAAAGCATGGCAATAAAGCTATCCATTTGTATTCCCACCTATAACCGTGCGGATTATCTACCTATTGCAATAGATAGCGTTTTAGAGCAGATGTCAGACCGAGTAGAGATTGTCATTTGCGATAATGGATCAGTGGACCCTACACCTGAGGTTGCTGCTAGGTACTGTCAAAAACATCCCCAGATTCGTTATTTTCGTTTTGAACAGAATGTCGGCCCTGATCGTTGTTTTTTGAAATCGATAGAAATCGCCACAGGTGAATATGGCTGGTTTTTAGGAGATGACGATGCCATCGAAATGGGAAGTATTAAAACAGCACTAAAAATGCTAGACCAACACCAGGGGGTTACCGGTATATCAGTTAACCGGAAAACTTATGATAGTTCTTTTCAAAAGGAGCTTTCTTGGGGGCCTATTTATCCAGGCCTATTAGACGACCGAGTGTATAGAGGCTCAAAACAATGCATCCATGAGCTCTTTACCTATTTTGGTTATATGTCCGGTCAGATTTGCTCTAGAGAGAAATGGCAGGAAGTAGTCCAATCCACTGCAAATATTGAGAGGTTTTTTAATGCCTATTCCATTTTGGCGATAGTCGTAAAGATGATCCAAAGAAATCCTTATTGGATCTACTCTCATCACGCTATTGTTAAATACCGATCTGACAATGACTCTTTTGCAAAAGAGTTAGGTCATTATAAACGCTTTCTTCTCGATGCTGTAGGATATGAGAGTTTAGCAAGGGATCTATTGGGTCCCTATACACCTCTTTACAGATCTTGCCTGGGTCAAATTGCCAGGACCCATATTCAAGCAAGGTTAGTGATGATTAAGGAAAACAAAATGATCAAAAGGTTTGTTCCAAAAGCTTTTTTTGTGCTGCTGCCTAGGTATTTTGCAACAGGATCTTTTTGGCTCTATAACTGTCCCGTTTTGCTGATGCCTAGATTTTTAATCCCTCTTGCCAGGAATATTTTTCGCTTTGGGCGTAAGTTCTTTTCGGCGTTGAGATTATCAAGATAATAGAAATTTTATAAGCTACTTAAAATCAAATTGATATGTGCAATTCATGCAAATTCAAAGTGAGACTTTGAAATTGCTTGAAATAGAAATATCCCTTTGATAATCTAATATATATGTATATAAAAAGAGCTATTGAGCGCCTCCTGAAAGAAGCTTTAGAGCAGTTCCCTGTATGTCTTATAACAGGGCCTAGACAAGCAGGGAAGTCCACATTATTACAAAATTATTTAAAGAGCTATTCGTACGTTACCCTAGATGATCCCATGCATAGGGCAATGGCAAACCAAGATCCCGAACTCTTTTTAACCAGTTTTCCTGCCCCTCTCATCATTGATGAAATTCAATATGCCCCTAACCTTTTTTCTTATATTAAGATAAAGGTTGATCAGAACAGGCGTAAAACAGGACAGTATGTTTTAACTGGTTCTCAAGTATTCCAATTGATGAAAGGAGTGTCTGAAAGCTTAGCTGGAAGAATTGCGATCTTTCAGCTGTATCCTTTGAGTTGGACGGAGATAGTGGATGGACGAATGGTTCCCTTCCACGAATGCATCAAACAGACAGTGCAGGGATTTTATCCTGAATTTTTTGTAGTACCTCATCTCAATTGGGACTTATGGTATGGGTCCTATCTTTCCACCTATATTGAGCGTGATGTTCGAAATATCAAGTCCATCACCGATTTAGGAAGGTTTCAGACGTTTGTGAAGCTTTTAGCTATTCGTGCAGGACAGCTTCTTAATCTCTCCGAATTAGCCAAAGAGTGCGGTATTTCTCAGCCTACTGCTAAGGATTGGGTTTCTATTTTAGAGGCAACATACATCATAAAACTTCTTCATCCCTATCATAATAACCTCTCTAAAAGGCTTGTAAAAACTCCTAAAGTATTCTTTGTAGATACTGGTCTTCTTTGTTACTTATTAGGGATTGATACTGAGGAAAGATTTGCCAAAGTTGCGGAACGAGGCCACATTTTTGAAAATATGGTCATCATGGAAGTAATTAAACGCTTATCCCATCAAACTGAAAGATCTCAAGTCTATTTTTATAGGACAGCCTCTCAAGTAGAAGTAGACCTAATTATTGAAAGAGGAAATTCTCTTGAGGCCTATGAAATTAAATATGCAAAGACTTTGGACCGTGGAATGACAAAT
>DATIJO010000059.1:0-2594 GCA_035478555.1 Chlamydiales bacterium | reverse complement strand
AAATATTTCTCCCTCTTTGCCAAAAACTCTTTTCGCTCGTCTTTTTGATATAATATCAGCTTCCAAGCGACATATTTTTCCTCTCTAAGCCATCGAAAAAAATCCTCATTCCCATTCAATTTGGCAAAAAGGCTGATTTTTTCGTGTGAGAGTTCTTTCAATTTTTTATTCACTTCTTTGGGATAAAGAGTTTTCAGCATGCCTAAGAGAAGATACTGCACTGAAAGAGGTTTATACTCATGAAAATCATTGATTACGATCTTAACCCCATGACACTCTTTTCCTTTAAAGGGACCATAAAAAGGGCGAAAGGAAAAAGGGACAAAGCGAACTCCGGGTAGTTTTTGTTCGTTTAGTTTTTTTGCAAACTCCTCGGCATTTATCCAAGGGGCCCCGACTACTTTAAAAGGCAGGGTGTAACCTATTCCGATATTGACAAGCTCTAATCCGCCTAATATTCCGGTTGATGCGTAATAAAAGGGAGTGTCCGGTTCCGGAATATAGGGACTTGTAGGAAGCCAGGTTAAACCTGTTTCCATATAGGTCATGCGCCTCTCCCATCCTTTCATGGGCACTACGATCAGGTCGCATCCAATTTTGTATTCTTCATTAAAAAATTTGGCAAGCTCTCCAATCGTCATCCCATGGCAATAGGGAACATTGATATAGCCAAGAAAAGATCTTAGTTCATGTCCTAACATTGGACCATCGACAAGATCTCCCCCTAAAGGATTGGGACGGTCTAGCACAATGACGGGAATATTTTTTTCCTTCGCTGCCTCCATTGCATAAAAAAGAGTGCTTGCATAGGTGTAACTGCGAGAGCCGATCTCTTGAATGTCATAGATAAGAAGATCTATCCCTTCTAGCATTTTTGGAGTTGGTTTTCTTGTCTCTCCATGAAGGCTAAAGACAGATGTTCCATTTTTCTCTCCATGTCCAATCATCTCTGCAGCATGAAAGGTCCCCATTAATCCATGTTCAGGACAAAAAATAGCCTTCAAGCTTCCTGGACAAATCAGATCATAGGTTTGAACAAACTGGGAATTCATCCCGGTATGATTGGTGATGAGACCAATCTTTTTTGAAAGATAATTTTCATATTCTTTTTCTGTGAAAAATCGGTCCACCCCAAGTTCGACTTTTTGAGCACTAAGAAGGATAGGAAGTAGGAGAAGAAATAGGAGATGCATGTCCGATATTCTAAAAAAAGTGGATATATTTGACAAATTTGAACATCTCGTCCAAATTGTTCGAGTCTTTCTAAGTGAAAGACTCTAAGATTTTTAATAACAAAACAATTGGTGAACCATGAAAAATTTATTTTTCCTCATTGCCGCACTATTTTGCTTTACAGGCGCTTTCGCACACGAGCCAGAAGAAGCTCCTGCTCAAGAAACTGCTGAAGTCGCAGATACTACTCCTTCTGCTGAACCAGCAGAAACTAAGGAGGAAACTGCTCAAACATCACCACCAGCTCCTTGCGGCTGCACAAAAAGATAATTTTTCAAGTATACCGCGGAAGGATTATTCCGCGGTTGTCTCTTATACATCTCTTTTGCTATAGATTCGTTTTATGGCAAAGAATCAAAACTCGTCCCATTTAGATAAAGCATTTGCTCTTATAGAATCCGTTCGTGGAAAGCCTCAAACGGTAGAGGAGAGAAAAAAAACCGCAGTAGAGCTCGCAGGTTTCATCTTAGACGAAGCAAATACAAGACTTACACACGCGGAAAAAAAGCAGCAGTCTCAGCTAGCAAGGCTCATGCAAGATCCCAATGGCAAGGCCTTTACTACTGCCATGACCGATCAATGCTTTAGGTCGGAGTCTAAGTCCCGGATCGCAAATCAAATGTGCTATCTTTTGGATTCCTATGGCGTCCCTTCCTATCTTTCCTTTTCTCAGAAATTAGGCCTTTATGCTTTTAAACTCTTAGGAAGAGTGATGCCTCAGCTTTTTGTACCCGCTGCGATATTTCTTCTAAGAAAAGAGAGTGAAAAGGTCATTCTTCCGGGGGAAAAACAGAAATTAAAAGAGCATATCCAAAAACGCACTAAGGAAGGCGTAAAGCATAACTTAAATCACCTTGGCGAAGCCATTTTGAGCGAGCAGGAAGCTTTAAAGAGACTAGAAATGTATATTCACGATTTGGAAGATCCTGAAATTAATTACGTTTCCATCAAAATCTCAACCATCTTTAGCCAAATCAATCTCCTTGCGTGGGAATATTCAATTGAAAAAACATCGGAGAAGCTAAGGCGGCTCTATAGAGCTGCGATCGATCATCCATTTGTTTTAGATGATGGTTCAAAGAAAAATAAGTTTGTGAACCTGGACATGGAGGAGTACCGAGACCTTCATCTCACAGTAGAAGTATTTAAAAAAGTGCTAGATGAACCGGAATTTTTTCATTTATCTGCAGGCATTGTGCTGCAAGCTTACATTCCTGATTCCTTTGACATTCAGAAAGATATTACTGAATGGGCCATTCATAGAATAAAAAATGGGGGCGCCCCAGTTAAAATCCGTATCGTAAAAGGCGCAAATCTTGCCATGGAGCAGGTAGAAGCATCGATACGCACCTGGCCTCAAG
>DATIJO010000058.1:0-3497 GCA_035478555.1 Chlamydiales bacterium | reverse complement strand
ATCACATAGCCCGCAATGTGGCGGTTAAAATCAAGACCAGGCTTTGCCTTGTTATTTAATTCTGAGCCCATGTTCAAGCCTGCAATGGTAAAATCGAGGATGATGCGGGCGCCTGTCGTTGCATAGCAAGAACGGTTATAGAGGGCCTCTAAAAGGGATGCGCGGGAGTGTTCTTTAGCAAGGATTGCGGTAAGTCCGGGAGAGTATTGGACTTGATCGGAGTCGTAGAATCCTTCATAGATACCGCGGTCATCTAATCCGCCTGCAACAAAACCAAATCTGAAGCCTTTACGAAGCGCTTCTTGGATGGAGCCGGTTGGATCTTCCGTGATCGCGTTTTTGCCTTTTCCCTTGATAGGACGTAGGTTGCCTTCTTTAGCGGTGCATTCAGAAGAGCCCCATGAGTTATAGATTTCTACTACCCTTTCAAATTCTGGAGTGAAGTCCTCAAAATCATAAAGAGAGTTTTTGCCCATAGTAAAAGTAGGGATAGAGAGAAGCTCTTTAGATGGAATGGTCTTGTAGATTTTTTTAAGAGCGTTTGTTTTGGTATCTTTTCGTCGTAGAATTGGTTTCGCATCTTTTCCATAGACAAAGATACGAGAGCCTTCCATTTTTGGCTCTCCTGCCCATTGCATCCCTAATAGAGAGGAGAAACGGTCGTCTTCGTTGAATTCAGCAACATGGGAAGAGATGGTCTTCCAAATATCCGTTGATGTCTCTTCTTCGCTATCAAAAGGAGAGGTTCCAAAAAAGTGCAAAGCTTTTTCATCTCTGAAATAGCGGAGCGCGGATTCGATGTTCTCTTTCGTGTCAAAGCGTTCGGACTCTCCATGCAAAACTCCCCAAAAGAGGTTGAGTTCTGAATCGGCCAAGCATTTGATCGGGGAGGAGTAGAAAAGCTGGTTATTTTTTAAGTTTCTCAGCTGGATTTTATAGACTCCTGGCTCATTGAAATAGAGGTTTGGAAGAGTAATGAAGCCGGTCTCAGGTACAAAGAGCTTCCAGTTGAGGTTTTCTCTTAGGTGTTCATAACTGAGATCGATGAGGGTCCCTTCTGGTGCATTATTGGTCAAATTCCCATAGACATCCTCAAAGCGTACGATCACGTCAAACCGTTTATTTCTCATCACAATAGAGGGAGTGATGATGCGGAGGTGAGAGAGCTCATTTCCTCTTACATCGATGTAGAAAACTTCAGGTTCTTTATAGTCTCCTTTTCCTTTGGGGTCGATAAATAGATGGAAAGGGCGTCGTCTTTGAACATTCTTCTGGCAAGAGCTTCCTTTTTCCGCATTTCTATCGGCAGCACCTAGGAAAAGATTGATATTCTCTCCCATTTTTACATCTGTTGGTAGGGTAAGCTCGTATTGAACCAAAGCAGTCTTCGGATCTACCACCTCTTGAAATGGGACCTTTTGTTCTTTGATTTCCGCCCAAATGAGATTGCTTTTGTCTTTTAAGGAGACACTAGGAAAAGCCCAATCTAAAGTCCTACCTTTGCTCATGAGGTCAAACTTTATTTTGGTCCCTTTGGGAAGAGGGATAGAGGTGGTGTAAATAAATTTCCAGGTGCCTTTTTGACCCGCTAAGGCGTTATTGGGCTCAGTGTAACAGATAGACCTACGCATTATTGTCTCCTTAGAATTATACTCTATTTTGCCTGATAAAACCTATCTACTCAAGATTCTTTTACTCGAGGGGTAATACGAATTTTTTCAATGGAGCGGTCATTGGAGCTTAGCACCTCAAGCTCAAATTCATCGTGCTGGATCGTCCAGCCCTTCGTTGGGATGGTCCCTGCCCTATGGAAAACATAGCCGCCGATGGTCTCATATTCAGGATGAGGAGGGATGTGGACCCCCAATTTGCTTTCAATATCAATGATGCTCATCTTAGCATCGACAATCCAGTTGCCATTGGGAAGCTTCCAAAACTGCTGGTCTTCATCAAAATCATACTCATCTTCAATATCCCCCACCAGCTCTTCCAGGATATCCTCAATGGTCACTATTCCCTCAGTTCCTCCATATTCATCTACCACAATTGCCATATGGAGCTGTTTATTGCGAAATTCTTGCAATAGCTGAGAGACTTTTTTATTTTCAGGGGCATAGATCACAGGTTTTGCAAGAATTTCAATAGGGGTTGAAAGAAGATTATCATCGCTGGTTTTTTGTTTGATAAATAGCCTAAGGACATCTTTATACAGGAGCACGCCAACGATATTATCAAGTGATTCCCTATAGATTGGGATCCGGCTATATCCCTCTTCCACAAAGAGGGCAGCTGCATCGATCAAACTGGTTTCTGCAGGTAGACTGATCACATCGATCCTTGGGACCATAATTTCCTTCGCTACCCTTTCCCTAAAAGCAATGACCGAAGTAATCAGCTTTTGCTCATAAGCATCTAGATAGGGTCCAAGCTCGGAATCGCGGATCATCTCCCGGATCTTTTCCTTCATGAGGGGCCCGGTGGGCGTTTCCCTTTTGTGAAGGAGGGAATAGGCAAGACGGATGATCTTTACCAGAGGCCCTACAACAGGAAAAAAAATCAGCAGGTAAATGGAAGCAAGAAAGGAAAAGAGAGGAAGAAAGGTCCTGGTCCAGGTAACTGACAATAGCCTTAAGATAAAATCAAAAATAAGAGAGATAACAAGAAGCGAAATAGCAATCAAAAAAAGAGAGAGAAGGGTCTCTTTAAATGGATGCTTTTCAATGTAAAAGTAGGTAAGAGCGTAAAATATGCCCGAAGCTGCGTATAAAAACTGCAGGATGTGCTTAGTAATGCTTACAGTAAAATAGAGATACTCCCACTCATTTTTTGGAAAAAATCTTTTTATCACCCTTGAAAAGAAGAAAAAAGAGGCTCTTTTTTTTGTGAGGATCTCTTTTGCTTTATACCTGCCTAATAAAAGAATGCTCGTATTAAAGGCAGAAAGAAGGCTTGCTCCTAAGAGAAAGATCAGAGGAAGATAGACGTTATGGAGAATATTAGTGATCAAGTAAGAGCTTCTCTTGTTTTAATGACTGCATACACCTTTTTTCTTTTTTTCGCATGGTTTTCCTATCCTTAGGATCAATATCATCGTAGCCCATGAGATGCAGCAAGCCATGGACCAGATACAAAGTCACTTCCTCTAAGGGATCAATGGAATGCTTTTTCGCGTATTCAATAGCTACCTCGGGACAAATGAATACTTCCCCGAGAATGGAATATTGAGGACCAATTTTAGGCCCATCAATAGGAAAGGAGATACAATCGGTAGGTGTAGGATCTTGAAAAAACTCTTCATGAAGAGAAGAGATGGTCTTAATCCCAACGAAATAAATGGAAACTTCATCACTCTCTACTTTTTCCAATTCTAAAACTGCCTTTACGACCTTTTTAACGGAAGAGATTTTGATGGGAAGAAGTTTACACTTACAAAAAACTTTTATTTTCACTTACCGGCAGGGGTTTTAGGAAGGCCGGTGACTTTTTTATTAACACCG
>DATIJO010000057.1:0-2092 GCA_035478555.1 Chlamydiales bacterium | reverse complement strand
CCACACGATTAGGGAGCTTTCCAAAAGAAAGGGAAGGACTTTGATCCTCTATTTGAAAGATGCAAATCCGGATCCTCAAATGGTCAATCTGCTCTCCTCTTTGCAAGAAGTAGATTTCATCGTTCTTAAGAAGACCAGCCTGCAAAAACTTTGCGAATCGATTCATCCCGATGAAGTGTTCATTATTGAAAATGGAAAGGTAATAGAATTGCTAAACGCTGGCATTCTTCTTTCTAAATAGGTTGAACGATCTTTGCTCCGCCAAGACAAATATCATTCTGATAAAAAACAATCGACTGGCCGGGAGTAATCGCCCTTTGCGCGTCTTTAAATCTAACTTTTAGCTTTCCCTCTTTTGCATCTACTACAGTACAGCTCTGATCTACTTGCCTATACCTGATCTTGGCTGTGCAAGAAAAAGGGAACTCTTTCGGAGGTTTGCTTATCCAAATCGGATCTTTTGCGAGCAGCTCTTCTGCATAAAGAGCAGGATGCTCTTTGCCCCTGTCAATAATTAATCGGTTCCTCACAGTGTCTTTTCCCATGACATACCAAGGCTCGCCTTCTCCGCCTAACATCAGTCCCTTTCTTTGCCCAATGGTGTAATAGGCAAGGCCGTCATGCTCTCCTAAGACTTTTCCTTTTAGGTCGACCATTGGGCCTGGGGTAAAGCCCAGATATCCGGAAACAAACTCTTTGAAATTCCTTTTCCCAATAAAGCAGATTCCGGTTGAGTCTTTCTTATCATGCACAGGAAGACCCGCCTCTTTGGCTATTCTTCTGACTTCAGGTTTTTTCAGATGGCCTACAGGAAATAGGGTCTTGTTTAACGCCGAAGAGGAAACTGCATGAAGAAAATAGCTCTGGTCCTTATCAGGGTCAGATCCCTTCAAAAGAAGACCATCCTTAGTTCTTGCATAGTGCCCCGTTGCTAAAAAATCCCCGCCAAGCGATAGGGCCTTGTCCAATAAAACTTTAAATTTTATCTCTCTATTGCAAAGGACGTCGGGATTGGGAGTAAGCCCAAGCTTACATTCGTGAAGGAATTCTTGGAAAACTAAGGACTGGTACTCTTTTACAAAATTGACCGAATAGTAGGGGATCTTGAGCAGATCGCAGGTCCTGGCAACGTCTTCATAATCCTTGGTGGAGGTGCATACGCCTCTCTCATCTTTCTCCTCCCAGTTTTTCATAAAGAGGCCAATGACATGATACCCTTCTCTTTTTAAAAGAAGGGCAGTGACAGAGGAGTCTACCCCTCCGGACATTCCCACAATGATGGTTTTACTCATAGTGGGGGAGAGTATAAATTAATCGTTGTTTTTTAGCTTTTGGACTCTTTCGATTCTTTCTTCTATAGGGGGATGGGTGGCAAATAGGTACATAAAACCTTTTTTACCTGGGACAGAGATTTTGAAAGCCTGTATAGAAGATTTTTCAGTTCTAGGATCCCGAACCTCAGAGAGGACCCTAAGGCTCTGAAGAGCGCCTAACATCTTTTGTTTGCCTGCGAGTTTTGCCCCTCCAAGATCTGCTTTGAACTCCCTACGTCGTGAGTAGGCTGCGATCACAAGAGAGCCCAGCACCATAAAGACAATTTCAAAAAGAAAGACAAGGATCATATAACTAAAATGGGAAGATCCAGAATGTGATCTCTCATCGCTTCTACCAAATCCTGAAAATACAAACGCAAGCACCCTTGCAAGGAACATCACAAAAGCATTGATGATCCCTTGCAGAAGGGTCATGGTTACCATATCGCCATTTGCAATGTGGGAGACTTCGTGGCCAAGAACGCCTTTGATGTCGCTCTCTTTCATCTTATCAAGAAGACCAGTTGACACAGCAACAAGAGATCTTTTTTTAGTAGGGCCGGTAGCAAAAGCATTTACTTCTCTTGAGTCATAGATGCCAACTTCAGGCATAGGGATCTTTGCCTCATCCGCAAGTTCCCTGACCATCTTCAACAGCTCTTTTGCTTCAGGATTTGATGTATTTGCAGGAATTACCTTAACGCCTAGCATCCATTTGGCCATCGTCCTAGAAAGAGCAAGAGAGATAAATGCTCCTACCATCCCCCAGACTAAGCAGA
>DATIJO010000056.1:0-8865 GCA_035478555.1 Chlamydiales bacterium | reverse complement strand
ATCCTGCAAGTTTAACCAAAATTGTCACGGGTATGTATGTAATTGAGGAGCAAAAATTAGCTCTGGATACGATGATTACCCCTTCTCTTGACTGCTTTTTGCTGAATGATCCAAAACTTGGAGAAGTGGGCTTAAGGCATCCTAAACATCGCCTTGATCACGACGCTACTATAATGGGTTTGAAAAAGGGGGAGACCCTATCAGTAGAGGCCCTTCTTTACGGTTTGATCCTGCTTTCAGGTAGTGAAGCCGCTAATGCGCTTGCGGAAGCATCATCAGCATCTATAGCTACTTTTATAGAGGGAATGAATTGTTATGTGAAAAACTTAGGATGCGCCTCTACTCAATTTACCAACCCTAGCGGTATGCATGATCCAGAACAGGTAGCTTGTGCCCATGATTTTGCGCTTATTATGAGGCGCGCCTTGCAGCTCCCTCTTTTCATGAAGATCATGGGAACCAAGACCTATAAATGCCCATCAACAAATAAGCAGCCTGAAAGGACCCTATACCATACGAATAGATTATTGAGGAAAGGGGCCTACTCTTATCCATTGGTCATTGGTGGAAAAACTGGCTATACATCAAAAGCTTTAAGCAATCTTGCAGTAGCTGCAAAGAATGAGGATAGGACCTTAATAGCAGTCGTCTTAGGCTGTTCCACGAAAACTAGTAGATATGATGATGTAATCCGTATGTTTAATACAGCCTTTGAAGAGAGTAAAGTGGACCGTTTGCTCGTGGGCGCTAAAAGATTTACCCATAAAATGAAGGGAGCAAGTTCTGAGATTCATGGGCAATTAAGAGAGGATATTTCTATCAGCTATTATCCATCTGAAGAACCAAAGGCCTCAGCTTTTGTTTTTTGGGATGCCCATCTTCCTGTAAAAAAGGGAGATAAAGTAGGAGAGGTAAGGATTTTAGATGAAAATAAAGAGATTCTCGTATCTGCTCCTCTTTATGCTACGAAGGAAGTAGATCGAACTTTTTCGAAATGGGTTAGCGATTTATTTTCTCAAAAAGCGAAATGAGCTCTTTTACGGTTAGTGTAAAGGGCCTGTCTTTAGGATCAATATGTAAGCTTTGAAGAGCCTCCAGGACCTTTTCTTTTGGATAATGAGTAGAAAGGAGAGATAGCAGTTGTCTTTTCTTATTTTGATAGAGGGTGCGAAGAAAATCCTCATAGCTTCTCTCTTCTAGTCCAGGTATCTCTTTAAATGTTAATTCAATGACCGCTGAATCCACATTCGGTCTGGGCTGAAAACAGCCCCGAGGAACAAAAAAGAGCTCCTTGATGTCAGAAAAGGTTCTTATAAGCGCCTGAGAAAAAGTAGCAGGGCAAGCAGTGGTTAACTTATCTGCCACCTCTTTTTGCACCATGATGTAGGCTCTGGATAGAAAGGTTCGGAGGTGTACAAGCCTTAAGAGGATCTCAGTAGTAATATGATAGGGGATATTGGCAATGACCTTGGTTTTCTTTTGCAAGACCTTCTCTAATGGAAATTCTAGAATGTCTCCCTCATAGAGATGAAGATTGGGAAAGGAAGAGCGAAGAAATGGAATTAAGCTAGGGTCTTTTTCAATAGCATATACATTTGAGGAAAGTTTACAGAGCTCAGCAGTCAGAGCACCCTTGCCGGGCCCAATTTCTAAAATGCATTCGTCTTTTTGAACGTCAGCAAACCTCAAGATTTTTTTAATAATATTACGATCTGCTAGAAAATTTTGCGAGAAGGCTCTCATCTCTGCTGGGGCATCGAAAAGGGGGAGAAATCATCAGGTAATTTCTCTTGGAAATCCCTGCCATCTCCATAGAGCTTTTTCAATTTCTCCATGTAGTTTTGGGATTCTTGGAAGGCTACCTGATTGAGCAGTTCATTTTCTAATCTGCTAGAGATCTCATCGAAGGTCGGAGGCTTATCTATTTGATGGTCTTTTAAGTAGAAGATCCTAGAGAGGTTCTTATTATCTGTTCTGCTTGTTTGAATAATCGGTTTGCTGAAGGAATTAGGAGTTAATTTTGACAGGACCTCACGGTGGGCAACGGATAGGTTTTGTGTTTCCATCGAGTATTCAGAAGAAAGCTGCATCGTGCATTCAGGGAAATCAGCAGAGATCTTATCTAATCCTTGAAACATCTCGGATGACTCAGATAGTTTAGACTCTAAAACACCGTATAGCTGCTTTCCAAATTCTTCCATTTTTGCTTTATCATCGCTGCGAATGCTGATCACTTGATATTGCCAGGTTTCCTTAGCTGGATTTGCATCGCAGTACTCAAAATATTTTTGACGGACCAGTTTCGGAGTGACTGTCTGCAGGGCTTTGGAGTTGACAAAGTACCATTTCATTCTCTGGACCGTCATCTCATTTTTGATCAATTTCCATGCTTCATCAAAGGTGAGCCCGATTTTATCTAAGGTAGACATGATATTTGGGCCAAAGCGGCTTTCAATTTCCTCACGAATTTCACCGTCGGTTAGCTTAAGCTCTTTGGCAACTGAATCGGCCAAAATCAACTCCATATGGATCATTTCATTTAAAATAGTCTTCCAGCCGGATTGATAGAATTGGAACCTTGCTTCCTTAGAGTCAATTAGTTGAGGATAGGACTGGTGAAAGGCCAAATCCATTTTTTTGATGACATCTAAGACCGAGATGGTATTGCCGTTCACCCTTGCTAAGATAGCGTTATTTACCCTAAATCCCTCGGATGTATCTGGAGCAGGCATAGAGGGAGTAAAAATAGGGTCAGCTACAAGGCGTGTTGCAACAAGGAGAAAAAAGATTGCACGTTTCATAGGAAGTTATAATAGCAAAGTCTTATATTAATACTCAAAGACTGCGGCAAAAAAACCATCTCTTCCGTTGAATTCAGGAGAGATAGTTTCTGTTTTCAGAAGCCGAACAGGATGGTTTTTTATAGCCCAATCCACTTGCTCTTGATTTTCCTCTTGAAAAAGGCTGCAGGTAGCATAGACAATTTTGCCCCCTTTTCTACAAAAGCGTAAGGCTTCATTAAAAATAGCTCTTTGTTCTTGGACGAGAGAATGGAGCCTATCTACATTAAACTTCCACTTCATATCAGGATTTCTTCGAAGAGTCCCCGAACCGCTGCAGGGGACATCGATTAACACCCAGTCCATCTTTTCAATAAGGTTTTTCTTTGGGAGATCTTCAGCTTTTACAAATTGTGCGTTTTGGATCCCTGCTCTATTTAGCCTTTTTTTTGCCTGTAGGAGCATTGAAGAGCGTATGTCATGAAGGTAGATCTGTCCTTTATTTTTCATAGAGGGGGCAAAGGCAAGGGTCTTTCCTCCGCTGCCGGAGCAGAAATCGAGGACATGGTCACCGGGCTTTGCCTCTATTAAATTGGCAATCTGTTGGCTGCCTTCATCTTGGATTTCAAAAAATCCCTTTTTAAACTCAGGCATAGTATGAAGTTGGACCTTTTGGAGAAAACGGATGCCTAAGGCGGAGTATTCGCAAGGGGAAATATTATATTCTTTCCAAGCTTGCAGTAGTTCATCCCTGGTAGTTTTTAAAGTATTTGCTCTGATAGTTGTTGGCGCTTTGGTATTTAAGAGCTCAGCCAGTTGGAAAGCTCGTCCCTGAAAAGATTTTTTTAAAAGTTCGTAATAAAATCTTGGGAAGCTGACTCTGATGTGTTCCTCTATAGAGGGGTCATTTCGATAAGAGTCCAGCCGGTAATGTTCAAGAGTGTCCAGACTGTCTTCCCAAGTAGAGTTTGGTCTCAAATAATCAATTAACCCTCTCCATCTGATAAGGTCGTAGATTACATCAGAAATAGCCTTTTTATCCTTAGAGCCTATTTGCTTATTTGCTCTAAAATAGCCATTTAAGAAAAAATCCAATGGTAGAGGAGTTTTTTCATATTGTTTTAGGATTTTGAGAAGATGGAATTTCCTAAAAGGAATAAATTCTTTCATAAATCTTCAATAAGTATTATGTAAATCAATAGAGGGCTTATTTTACGGCAGAGGTGGAAAAGATGAAAGGCTTTCCTAAGTTTTTAGTGGTTCTCGGAAGGATTTTTATCAGCCTTCTTTTTATTATTATTGGTCTTTATTTGATAATCCACTGGCGGGAGGCAGAAAGGACTTTGACCGCGGGGTTAAACCTTTGGCACTCCCATACCCTGCCTACAGGAAAAATCAATCATTTTTTTAGCGGTCTTCTCCTATGGGTTCCCTTCCTATTGATTATCGGGGTAATTTTTTCTTTGCTAGGGGGGTTGTTACTATTTTTTGGGGGGAAAGTGAGGTTCGCGGCCTTTCTATTAATTCTCGTTGTGATCCCAGCTACTCTCTTTTATCACCCCTTTTGGTTTGTGGAAGGGGACAAGCTGATGCAAACGTCTGCCTTTTTTAAAGATATAGCAATTCTAGGAGGGCTTTTGTATGTTTTAGCGGTTGGAGGAAAAAAGAAACAACCGGTTAAAGCACCTGCTCCACCGTCTGCTCCTCCGCCTCATACGCATAAGTAAGATGTAAACAACTCTCGCCTAAAGGCGAAAACTTTATTGTCCGCTAGGCGGCAACATACCGGCAGTTTACATTGCCAGTTGCTCCATCGGCAGATAGAGCAAGCCTCAGAATATTTCGACTTGCATTCAAGTCGCTGTGCTGAAGGCTTCCACAGTTAAAACAGGTAAAACGATGCTTTTGGCGATTGCCAATTTGAAGACAACAAGAACAAGTTTGAGAGGTATAAGCAGGGCTTACAGTGATGATTTCTATCCCAACAGCTGCAGCTTTATATTCAAGAAAGCTTCTCAGCTGATGGAAGGGCCATCTATTCAAACGGGATCTAGCTTTTTTACCTGCTTTGATCCTTTCACGTATATTTGTCAGGTCTTCAATAGCAATTGCAGTGCATCCATTCACTTTTGCTTCATGGATCATTTCTTTAGAGAGACAATGGTTCACATACTTCATTCTGCGCTTTTCTCTGCCAGAGATATACCTCAACTGCTGCTTCGCAGATTGAGAACCGTTGCTTTGAAGGCGCTTTCTGTAAGCCAAAAATTTATCCCTAAAGGTTTTAATTGTTCCTCCTTTTATCAGTTTTCCAGTAGAGGAAGCCATCACTACATTTTCCCTGAAATCAACACCCACAGCTTTACCTTGGCCTACAATGGGAACATCAGGGAGATCTAAGACAAGATGGAAAAACCAACTTTTGCCCTTCCGGACAAGTTCAGCTTCTTTAATCTTGCCTTGATCCAAAAATTTTTGATGGTAGGGACTTATTTCCAAGGTAAGTTGTATGCGTTTTTTCAAGGTGAACAGAGAAAGGGTTGTTCCTTTCAGAGAATAGGTCCTTTTGTCATAGTGGATCGAACAACCCTTATTAAAAAGAATATCTGTAGGTCTCCTTTGAGCCTTCAACGCTTGAGATGCTTTAGCAATCGCATTACAAGCCATCTGGGCTCCCAATGTAGGAAATTCTTTTCTCAGCGCGTAATAACACAAGTGGTGAAGGCCAATTCGATTTTTCTCTTTATTGTCTCTGCCGCAATTTGCAGCTTGAGTACATGCTGCAGAAAACACTTCTTGCAATTCGTAAAAATCTTGAGACTCTTCCAAAGTTGGTTTAAGCTTAATAGCAATTGTTCTTTTCATGGCAAAAAAGATACTCTACAAAATATTTACATACCATTGAAAAAGGAGCAGCGCTTCCTCCCAGCCCTAAAGGACTGGGTATCCGCGCAGTTTATTGCATGAATTATTTCTACCTTATACTCAGTTTTCTAATAGTTGCGTTTGGCCAGCCTGCATCACAGCCAGTCATTGGCATTGTCACCGCTTTTGTAGGATTTGCGCTTTTTTGGAAGGGAATGTGGATTTTTGACAAAGGGAAAAAGCGTTTTCTCTTAAGCATTCTCTGGTTTGCCTGTGTGCAAGGTGTCCAGCTTTCCTGGATGGTCTCTTTTCAGTACATGGGACCGATGATTCTTCTGGTCTATCTCTTTTTGATTCTCTCTTTAGGGATTCAATTTGGCCTACTTTCCCTATTAATTCCTAAGAGGCCTCTTTTTTTTAGCGAGATCTTAGGCATTAGCGGTGCCTGGGTCCTACTAGAATGGGTAAGGCTTTTTTTCATGACAGGTTTTACATGGAACCCTGTTGGCCTTGCTTTAACGTCCACTTCTTTTTCCATGGGATGGGCATCTATTGGGGGCATCTATTTCCTTTCATTTTGGGTGATATTGGTAAACTTGCTAGGCTACAGCGCTCTTTTCTTTTATCCCTCTAGAAAAAGAGCTGGCCTATGGCTTGGACTTGGATTACTTCCATTTGTATTTGGGTTTTCGCAGCAAATGCTTGTTTCGAAAAATGCCCCCATGTTTTCAGCTGTTTTAGTCCAAACATCCTTAAGTCCTGAAGAAAGAGATGGTAGAATCTCTCCCGATCATTTTATCTCCCACTGGAACCAATGGCGAAGAATTTTAACATATCTTCCCTACGAGAAGGATTTTGATTTGCTTGTTTTGCCTGAATCAGCCCTTCCTCATGGGGCTTATCGAATGGTCTATTCTTTTGAAAATTTTACCCATCTCTGGCAAGAAAAATTTGGCGAGGCGTCGCTGGACTATCTTCCTTCTTTGAAAAAACCTTTAGCTGAAAAAAGAGGGAATAGCTGGTATGTCTGTAATGCTTTTTGGGGTCAAGCGCTTGCAAATCTATTACAAACAGAGATCATCATCGGTTTGGATGATCAAGACGAGCTCAGTCAAAATTACTATAATGCAGCTTTTCATTTTCTACCTGATTCCGGTACGCCTCCAGAGCGCTATGAAAAACGCATACTCGTTCCAATGGGGGAGTATATTCCTTGGGAGTGGACAAAGGATATAGCAGCAAAGTTTGGCATTTTTGCATCCTTTACTCCAGGTGAAGAGGCGAAAGTATTCTCAGGAAAAATCCCTATTGGTATTTCCATTTGCATCGAAGAGATCTATAGCAGCTTAATGAGAGAGAATAGAATCAAAGGAGCAAAGCTATTTGTAAATATTACCAATGATGTTTGGTTTCCAGGTATTAGATTGCCAAAGCAGCATTTTTATCACGGAGCTGTACGGGCAGTTGAAAATGGCATCCCCATTGTAAGGGCAACGAATACAGGAATTACAGGGGCCGTAGATGCTTTTGGAAGAAAACGAGAGTTTCTAGCTTCCCCTGAAACCGCAGGCAGTGTTTATGTGGAAATGCCTTTAGTTACTTATCCAACCTTGTATGCTTTTTGGGGGGATTCATGCATCCTTCTCTCTAGCATGTTTTTTGTGCTTCTTCTCGTTAGGCGAAAAGCCTCTTTTATCTAAATTTTTTAAAGACATTAACAGAGCTGTTAGGCAAAATACAGATCATGTGTCTATCTCAAAAAACAATCCAAAAAGAAGTAGAGATTTCAGGCATAGGTCTTTTCACAGGAAAAAAGGCTCATCTTCGCTTAGTCCCTGGAAAGGTGGGTACTGGGATTATTTTTTGTAGGAAAGATCTGCCTCATCAACCTTTAATTTCCGCAATTGTAAGTAATGTAAGAAAAACCCCAAGGTGCACAACCCTTCATGAGAATGGAGAAGGTGCAACCATTACGATGGTGGAACATCTTTTATCCGCTCTAAAAGCGTATGGTATCGACAATTTGAGAATTGAATTGGATGGTCCAGAAATTCCCGTAGGCGATGGGAGTGCAAAGGTGTTTGTAGAGTTAATCGAAAAGAGCGGTATCCTTTTGCAGCCAGAGGAAAAAAAAGTCTATTCTTTGGACCGCCCCATCCATTTCTCTGAAGGTGATACTCATCTTGTAGCACTACCTTCCAATGAATTTAAAATCAGCTATACACTGCACTATCCACACTCTACTTTTCTTAAGTCTCAGTACTACTCTCTTTCGTTAAATGAGGGGAGCTTTAAAGAAGCTATATCCACATGCCGCACCTTTTCACTTTATGAAGAGATCGCGCCACTGCTTGAGAAAGGACTTTTAAAAAATGTAGGACTTGAAAATGGTGTAGTGATCAAAGGAGACGGGGTAATGAATCCGGAAGGCCTTCGATTTCCCGATGAGATGGTCAGGCACAAGATCTTAGATCTAATTGGAGATTTAAGCTTAGTAGGCTGCCCTTTCTATGCCCATATCCTATCTATCAGATCCGGCCACTCTTCAAATGTATCTTTCGCTTCACTACTGCGCGATCATTTTTTAAAAAAGTAGACATTTACCCCTCTAAATGCATAAAATTCGTAAAATAGTTTGTAACTGAAGATTGGGGCCATCTCCATGGGAATTTCAAAAGTTATGCCACCTAAATTTCTTGGAGCTAAAGAACTTGCCGCGATTCTTCCCCACCGTTATCCATTTCTTTTAGTCGATAGAATTACTCATTTGGATTTAGAAGAAAAAGAGATCATCGGACAAAAAAACCTCACAATTAATGAAGAGTTTTTTCAAGGTCATTTTCCTGGTGCTCCAATTATGCCGGGCGTTCTAATTTTAGAAGCCTTGGCCCAAGCAGGTGGAGTCCTTGTGCATCAACTTGGATATGATAAAAAAATCGCAGTCCTTCTGAATGTAGCCAATGCTAAATTTAGACGTCCTGTAATCCCTGGTGATGTGCTTATGCTTCATTGTAAAGGAGTCCATGTGAGCGGTACAGGTGGAAAAATGCGATCGAAAGCAGTAGTGAATGAACAGCTGGTGGTTGAAGCGGAATTGAGCTTTGCGATGGTAGATAGAAGCCAGCTTTAATAATTTTGTATAAGAGGGTGTCTATAAACTAGTAGATATCCTCTAAAGGCACATTATGACTGATATACATCCTCAAGCAATTGTAGAAAA
>DATIJO010000055.1:0-5089 GCA_035478555.1 Chlamydiales bacterium | reverse complement strand
GTACTCCCTTCACGTTTTTGACGCCAAGCGTCTTGAATGGAACGATTTTCCAGAATGCCTTTCTCAATTGCAGCGAAAACATGATGGATAGCTGATGTGAACCTAGGTTCAGTCAAGGGGATTTTTCCATACGTTTCAAATTCCTCCAGGGCCTGAAGACGAATGTGATCTCTATGCCTTAAAATATATCCAGGGAGAACAAGAGGGTTAGGGGGAATTTGTTTTGTTATGTCAACCTTCGCAGAAAGATATAAGCTCTCTTCCATGTAGGGACGAAGGACATTGAGATCATTTAAAGAATTGCCTAATCCCCTTTTTTCACTAGCTGAAAACAGATGAGAAACACACATAAGATAGTAGAATTTTTTTCGTTGATCATGTGTGGTTTGTGGTTTTTTACATCTGCTTCTATAGAGAGAATTTGTTTGATTATAAAATTCCATGAAGGTAATTTTTTGCAGCCCAGAATGATTTAAAATATTGCAAGGGCGCTGAACCGTAATTCTCTTCTGTCTTGTCAAATAACCTACTGCACAAGAAGCGGCTGTCCAGAGAAGAGCTGCTGTTAAATAGGTATTATTCTTCAAAACAAGAGAGTGGATAATCCCAAGAAGGCCCAAAAAACTAGATGCGATCGCGGGTTTTGGTGTTCTGGGTAAGGATGATAAAGCCCTCTGCGCGTGAACTAATAAAATACCTGCCATTTTTATCCTCCAAAAGCCTTATTAAAGTTTTATACGTTCCCATTCTGCTAGCGTATAAGATCTCTATAAAATTTCTTCTCCAAAATGATAATCCCCTGGGTAATGTGTACCTCGAATACTACGTACGTTTGAATGGATGGGCTTCACTTCAAAAAACCTCTGCCAGGGGTTTGAGGTGTCTAAACCAGGCATACCTCTCTGAACGTAAGTCGGAGTGCCTATATCCACCCAAAATTTTCAAACTCCTCTAGGGCCTGAAGACGGATATAATCTCTATGTCTTAAGATAGGCCCGCGAGAAAAGATATACCACTGAGGAACAGTGCTAGGAGAGGGAATTCGCCGTTTTATATCAACCTTCTTTGAAAGGTTGGAGCTATCTTCCATGTAGGGACGAAGGATATTGAGTTGATTTAGAGCATTACCTAATTGCCTTTTTTCACAAATTGAAAACAAATGAGATACGCTCATTAGATGGTAGAATTGTTTACGTTGATCATGTGTTGTTGTTGCAATAGTACACCTGCTTCGATAGAGAGCATTTGCCCCCGCCTTAAAGTTCTCAGCGGAAATTTTTTTAAGACCGGAATGATTTAATATATTGCAAGGGTGCCGACCAGAAGGTATAACCATTTTTTTCTTGCTTCTTGTAAAATATCCCGCTGCACAAGAAGCGGCTGTCCAGAGAAGCTGCTTTTAAATACGTATCATTCCTTAAAAAAATAGAATAGATGCCCCCTAGCAAGCCTAAAATGGTAGATGCGATCGCTGGTTTTGGAGTTCTATAGAAGTAGGATAAGCAAACTCTCCTAGCTTGATTGAATGAAATACCTGCCATTTTTAGCCTCTGCAAACAAAATAAAGTTCATAAACATAACATTAAATGACCATTAAAGACAATAAATTTTAAAATATAAGCTGTCGTAAATTATTTAATATATTCAACAGAAGTTTATATATTGAAATTTAATAATTATTTATTTATAATATTTCATTATTAAAATAGTGGAAATATTTTATGTCATTACCAGTTGTAAATGCTTTTCGTGTTGAAAGCCCTCCGGATGATAACTGCCCTGTATGCCGAGAGAGCTTACAGAATGGCGAAGAGGTCTTTGATCATGAAGGGGATCATGCAAATAGGCACAAGCTCCATAAAAAATGTATGGAACAAATGCTAATTGCAAGTAACGGTCTATGTGGATTTTGTAAGCATCCGATCAATGAATCATCACTGTACTCTTTGAAAGAAAGGAGAGCTATAAGCCGCAGCGCTTTTAAGAATAACGCGCTGAGAGGCATGATACAGGCTTTAGTTTTAGGCGGCTCTATCTATCCATTTTTGCCAATGCTAACTAAATGCGCTGCCAAAAAATTGCTGCTCGATGCCTTAATGCCAGTAGGTACACTTTCATTTATAAGCTGCCTATTTGCATGGAGATTTGGTCAGTCTTTAAATTTAATAAATAGAGATATCAATGAGCATGCAGTGATCATGGGAATGATTGTTGGAACACTCTCAGGGTTACTTCCCAGATCTATCTTCATCAATCCTTCCTTTGCGTTTGTTTTAGGTACTATTGCCACAGTAGGGGCGCTTACATCTGGCACCATCGCATATACCCGTAGATGGGAAACTTAATTGTGATAAAATAAGATCACATCGCCATCTTGGACGATGTACTCTTTCCCTTCGCTGCGGGCCTTGCCTAGTTCTTTGGCGTGGACTCTGCCGTTACAAGCGATAAAGTCGTTGTATGAGACAACTTCTGCTCTGATAAAGCCTTTTTCGATGTCGCTGTGGATGACACCTGCTGCTTCTTGGGCGGTAGTGCCTTTGGGGATGGTCCAGGCACGAGTTTCCATTTCACCGGCTGTGATAAAGGTGATGAGGCCAAGTAGGTCGTAGGCAGCGCGAATGAGACGGTTGAGGCCTGGTTCTTGGAGTCCAACGCTTTGCAGGAATTCTGTGGCATCTGGGCCTTCTAGTTGGGCGATCTCTTCTTCTAGCTTTGCGCAGAGGGTGATCATCTTGCTTCCCTCTTTGGATGCGAGCTCTTGTACCCTTTGAGTGAAGCCATTTTGCATGTTGGGGAGGTCTTTTTCGCTGACGTTTCCTACATAGAGAACGCTTTTGTTTGTGAGGAAGGGGTATTTCTTCAGGATCTTTTTCTCTTCTGGGGTGGTTTTTAGCTGGCGGACGGGGAGGTTGTCGTTGAGATGCTTCATCAATTTTTGGAAGAAGTGGACCTCTTCTTCCATCTCTTTTTTGCCTTTGGCCTGTTTTTCCATTTTTCGATAGATGTTTTCTGCCATTTGGAGGTCTGCGAGGGAGAGCTCGAGGTTGATGACTTCGATATCGAGGAGCGGATCGATGGTGCCGGCTACGTGGATGACCTTTTCTTCTTCAAAGCAGCGGACTACTTGTACAATGGCATTGGTCTCGCGGATATTGGCAAGGAACTGGTTTCCTAGGCCTTCTCCTTTGGAGGCGCCTTTGACAAGGCCTGCGATATCGACAAAGCTGACTGTGGCGTAGATGATCTTTTTACTTTTAGAGATAATAGCTATTTTTTCTAGTCTGGGATCAGGAACGATCACAATGCCGACATTTGGGTCGATGGTGCAAAAGGGGTAGTTTTCTGCAGGGATCATTTTTTTGGTAAGGGCATTGAAAAGGGTGGACTTGCCAACGTTTGGCAATCCTACAATTCCGCAAGCGAGTTCTGTCATAAGATATCAATGTTTAAGGGTTGAGAGATGTCCCATCCATCCCAAAGAGAAGTAGGGAGAATGAGAGAGTTGTTTTTAAGGGTGAAATGAAGAGTTTTCTTTTGGTGTTTTTGGCGGAAGAGTCCGGCGTAGTTTCCATTTGGAGGAAGGCAAAGAGTAGGGGATAGGGAAGTATTAGGGTGGGTTAGATACAAGGAATAGGGCCTTCCTAAAAGGGTTTTCACTTGTTGGAGGTTGCCTTGCAGAATGAGTTCGCGGATAAGAGTGCTAGAAATGTTGCCTTCTTTCTCGATAGAGACGACTTTAAAATCGCCCATTGCAGATAGGGCTTTTTCATCGCCGAGGCGTCCTTTCCCAAAGGCATCGCCTTTTCCAATGATTAGATGGGTAAAGGGGATTTTCTTTTTTAGCTTAAGTAGGAATTGGTCATAGGAGAGAGAGGCGATCTCTTGCGTAAAAGGAAGAGCTAGGACCAGGTCAAAGGATTCCTTTTGAAGAAGAGAGAGTTTCTGTTCGGCAGAGTTCAGAAGAGGGGGGTCTTGGGTTCCTCTTATTAGAGAGCCGGGATGGTTGGTAAAGGTCAAGACCGCGGTTGGCATACCTAAAGCTTTTAATGTTTGAAAGATTTTCTGGTGGCCTAAATGAACGCCATCAAAAAAGCCCAAAGTGAGAGCAAAAGGAGGAGGAAAGGTAGGGATGTCGTCAAGCGATAGAAACATACTGCTCTATGGTAAAGTCTGGTTTTTTTAGATCCTGTTCATCTACGCAGGCAGAAAGAGAATAAGGGCCCACTCTTTTTCTTACCAGTTCATAAAGATGGGCGCCGCAGCCTAATCTTTGGCCGAGATCGTGGGCAAGGGATCGGATGTAGGTTCCTTTGCTGCATTCAATATGGAGAGAGAGGAAAGGGTAGGAGTAGGAAAGAAGAGTGGTCTTCAGATGGACTTTGCAGGGTGCTCTTTCGATCACAACGCCTTTTCTTGCGAGTTCGTAGAGTTTTTTTCCTTGAATTTTCTTGGCTGAGAACATGGGAGGTGTTTGGAGGACTTCTCCTTGGAACTCTTTTAAAGCCAATTCGATTTCAGCTAAGCTTGGGACAAGATCTGAGGAGGCAGTGATCTTGCCTTCTTGATCGTAGGAATCGGTGGTTTTTCCTAGAAAAAGAATTGCTTCGTATTCTTTGTCTTTGTTTAGAAAATCTTGGGATTTACGGGTGTATTGTCTTCCAATGAGCATGACCATGACGCCAGTTGCTAAGGGATCTAAAGTTCCCGCATGGCCAATTTTTTGCACTTGGGTAAGCTTTCTTAAAGATCTTACGAGAGAAAAAGAGGTAGTGCCTTTTGCCTTATTGATAAGCAAAATGCCAGACGGCTTATTCTTCATCGGCCGGCTCATGGGAGCGGTTTTTTCTTTCGTTTTCGATTTCACCAAGAATTTTTTCGATTTTTAGATGGGCGTCTACTGAGGTATCAAGCTTGAAGGTGAGCGCAGGAAAGTAACGGATGGTCATTTTTTTTGAAGCTGTGATTGCGATGAAAGCGGCTGCTTGCTGCAGGCCTTCGATAGTTTTTTGCTTCTCTGCGTCGCTGCCAATAACACTGATAAAGACTTTAGCATAGTGAAGATCGGGGGTAATCTCTACTCGGGTAA
>DATIJO010000054.1:0-1697 GCA_035478555.1 Chlamydiales bacterium | reverse complement strand
CGGCCTTGGTTTTTATCACTCTGATTTATTTTCTTTGGCGAGGTCTTGCTCTTCATCCAGAGGTTTTGCCTTCTGCCTTGGTGGGCAAGCCGGCTCCTCGCTTTTATCTGCGAGATCTTCTTTCTGAGCGTCCTTTTACTGAGCAAGCATTTAAAGGACAGCTGACAATCTTCCATGTTTGGGCCACTTGGTGTTCGGCTTGCGAAAGGGAGCATCCTTTTTTGATGGAAATAAAAAATAAATATTCAATTCCAATAGATGGGTTGGTGTATAAGGATAAACCTCAGCATATTCAGGGCTTCTTGGCGGAATTTGGCAATCCCTATGACAAAATTGGGGATGATGCGGAAGGTGAAGTTGCTATGGATTTTGGTGTTTATGGTACGCCGGAGACTTTTTTGCTTGATCAGGAGGGGCGGATTGTTTATCGGCATGTGGGGGCGCTGAATGAGGAGATTTGGGAGAGGGGAATATTGCCTTTGATTAAGCTTTACCGAGGGTCGGAATCGAACCGACACGGAGTTGCCCCCACCGGATTTTGAGTCCGGCGCGTCTACCAGTTCCGCCACCCCGGCATGAGGGGGAAGAGTATAGGAAGTGGGGGAGGACGTCAATGTGTGGATTTAGAGATATTCTAGTCAGGTTTTTTTGGACCTTTTCTTCCTGGAGATTCTCCTTTCACTTCTTCTTCTATGTCTCCTTTCATCTCTTGAACATCTTCTTTTTTATGCGCTACTCCTTTTTTACCTTGAATTTTTCTTACCGTCCCAAGAATATGATCACTCTTTTCTCGTCTTGTAGTTTTCGCATTAAATAAAAGAGGAACAGAGAGAGAATTAAAATAAATATCCAAGCGTCCATTCCTACAAAGATTGGCAATTTGCAAAATAAATCCTATGGGAGCAAATAAAATATTAGCAGCAATATGCTTTGCGGAGAATCTTCTAAAAGAATCGAGAGTTTTATTTTGACTTATAATTTTTTCAAAATCCTTATCTAAGGCTGCAATATTAAAAATAGGATTTAATAGACGTGACTTTAACTTTTCACAGGTAACTACTATATCCCTACCTTTTCTATAGCTATCACTATTTATAGGATAGTTGAATAATAGAGGTTGTAATTTGTCCACTATTTTTTGACTAAAACTTTTATCACTACCCTTTAAAACTTTAGCTTCTCCCGCCTTGTTTGGGAAAGGTAACTTAGCCAGTAGTGGTGTCATACTCTCATCCAGATCTTTTAAATCCCATTGGAAGTCCTCGATTTGATCATATACCTTATAACTATTGCCTTGCCTCATTAAAACGGGCCTTCCTTCTCGAGCGCTAGCATAAACTGCGATAGGTAATGGAGGTTTAAAATCCTTAACCGTAATTAAAAGAAGATCGCGCTTATCATGCTCATGCCATTCCATTAAGGATTGGCCATACCTTTCTAGTTCCTCGATAGCATTTTGTATTTCTTGTTTATCTTCAATAACACTCTGTTCATCATCAGGGGCTGCAGATTTAAGTTCACCACTAGGTATGTTAATTTTATTAACTATTGCTTCATATAAAACATCAAAAGCTTTCATAACATTATTTGCCTCAGGAAGATCTAAATCTGCTAATTCTTTCTTTAGTTGGTCCAGTTTTTTTTCATGTATCGGCTTTAAATGTTCCATAGTCATCTCTGCCTCAAGAAGACTCGGA
>DATIJO010000053.1:0-5371 GCA_035478555.1 Chlamydiales bacterium | reverse complement strand
TTTTTAAGCCTACAAAAGAGATCAGATAGATAGCGTGTGGAATTTACTCTACTAGCAAGAATTTGTTCTTTTTTCGCATTCGTCCATTTTGAAAAGATATTAACGCCAGCAAAATGCAAACAGGCATCAAACCCTTCTAAGGGTGCTAGATCTTGCGGAAGATCAATGTAATTGAGATAGATATCATGATAAGAAAACGAGCGGACGATACGGACAACCTCATGGCCTTGGGATTGAAGGTAGGAAGAGATCCTACCTCCGATAAACCCCGAAGCACCGGAAATAAGGATCCGCATTATCTACGTTTTCTCTTGCCATGGCCTGGTGCATTACAAGTAGAACATCTTGCGCAGCAGCAGCAGAGGCTGATCGCATAAAGGCCAGCAAGTCCGATCAGAGCGTAGATTAGTCTTGCAAGACCGGAAGATGGGCCTCCAAATAGATCAGCAATAAGATCGTATTGGAAAAATCCCCAGAGTCCCCAGTTAATAGCGCCGATAATGACTAGGACCATTGTGATGATTCTAACAGTTCTCATAGAACCCCCTTTTGATCTTCATACTAGAAAAAAGTTGATTCCCTGTCACTGACTATTTTTCAGATTAGTTTGTTTCTTTAATTTTTACCAAATTAAACATTAATGATTTAAATTCTTAATTTATAGAATTACAACTAATTAAGTTGTGTAAATAATTGATTAAATTATACCTTGGGGTTAAGAAAGGAGCACTATGTTATCCAATCCTTACCTAACTATTTGGACCAAGCCAAGAGCTACAATGGAACAGGTACGCCCAAACCCTAATAGAGGGCTTTTGTTGTTCTGTATCATCAATGGGCTCCTCCTTAATATTAATTTTGCTCAAACCTATGCGCTTCAAGGGGGAATGAAATGGGGCTGGCTGCTTCTTCTTAGCATCATTCTCTCACCGATCACAGGATATATCAATCTGACGGTTGCTAATTTCTTTGTTTTTATCACTGGCAAATGGCTAAAAGGAGATGCGTCTTTTCGAGAATCAAGGGCTGCGCTTGCCTGGTCTTCCTTTCCGTTAATCATCAATGTACTCATCTGGTTTCTTCTTTTTTCTGTAGTAGGAGAGAAACTATTTACTCCCCCCAATCAAATGCTATTTACTCGTCCGGAAACCTTTCTTTTATTTGGAGTTAGTCTTGTTCAAGTTGTTTTTTCGGTCTGGTCTTTAATCGTTTATTTTAATGCGCTTGCCGCCATGCAGGGCTTTTCTGTACTGAGAGCGATCGGGAATGTAGTAATTGCGACCATCCTATTTCTGATCATTATCCTTATTTTATGGGTCATAGTTGTCCTAATAGGTACTAAATTTGTATAGGCTGAGGTAAAAAATTTATGGAATTGATCTTCAAGAGTATTTTGAACGTCTTCACATCGAGGCGCTACGCGCAAACCTCACTCGCCCATAGGAGCGTCCCGCTATGGGCTCCTTCAGTCGATGTGAATACATTTCAAAAACTCTTTGAATCTCAATGCCCTAAATTATTTACCGCAGCCCTGGGGGAATAAAATGAAGTCACTTTTTTTCATGCTGTTATCTGCTATCTGTCTTATTAGCAATGCCTATGGCGTTGAAAAGTGGAGTGAAATGCATGCGCCGAGCGGTGAGTTCAGCGTTTCTTTTCCAATGCAGCCGCAGTATGTCAAAGAACGTATGTTTCTCCCGGCAGTGAATAGCTGGATGGACTATGAGATCTTTCTTTCCATCTTACAGCCCAAGGCCATCTTTCTTTTGCTTGTGGCAAGCTATCCTAAAAAAATACAACCTGACCAAGTCCAAGGCTGCTTAGAAGGCTTTTTAAAAGGAATGGCTACGAGAAATCCAGATAATCAAGTGATCTTTGCTGATATCAACCAAGTGAATGGAAAGCCGGTCCTAGAATTTTTCCTAAAATCCACAAGCGCCCACTTTAGGGGCAGGATTTTTATGGAAAAGGGAAAGCTTTATCTTCTTGCGGTAGAAAGTAAAGATGAAAAAGAGATCGAGTCTCTCTACCATCCCTTCTCTGAATCATTTAAAATGAAGTAAGAAGTCAGAAGTGCCGTAGAAGCAATTGCATTGCTTCCACTATTTGCCTACCATCCGGGCGTATTCCTTCTTTTTTTCGATATCACTCAACTTCTCTATCAAGGTAATCATCCTGCCGTTCTCTTCCTTCTTTTGGACGCGGATATGGCTGGTAGCACATGTTGCTACTTGGACAAAATGGGTCACAGAAATGATTTGGGAATACCTCCCTAAAGAATGGAGCTTTTCCCCGATAAGCGAGGCTGTTTTTCCCCCAATATTTGAGTCAATCTCGTCAAAAATTAAGGTATGTTTGCCTGCCTTTTTAGAGAGGGCTGTTTGGAAGGCAAGAAGAAGACGAGAGAGCTCTCCTCCACTTGCGGCAGAGCCAACCGTTTTAGGGGTCTGCCCTAGGTTCGCAGAAAAGAAGAAGGCAATCTTGTCATTGCCTGTGCTTGTTGTTTCTTTAGGTTCTAGACGAATCTGGAAAGAACCATGAGAGAGGTTAAGGGATTTCAATTCAGAAGAGATTTTTTCCTCAAGTTCAAGGGCAAAAGACTTTCTCTTTTGGTGGATGTGTAGAAGTTTAGCTTCTATTTTCTTTTGGATTTCGGGGAGTTCATTGAACTCATCTTCCGAGATATGCAGCTCTTTTAACCTTTTTAGAAGGGCCTCTTTTTTTTCAAATAAGCGATTTCCATGTTTTTTCTTTAAAGATTCGATCACTTGCAGTCTTTCTTCTAGATAAGTGATTCTTCCGGGATCTACATCAAAAGTGCCTTTCATTTGTAAAACAAGATGGGAGATCTCTTCCAATTCTAGCCTGGCGCTTTGTAGAAGGTTCAAGCCTTCATGAAAACGATTATGAATTGTAGATAGCTGTTGTAAGAGAGGCTGTAATTTTAGAAGGCGTGTGAGGATGGGATCTTTAAGAGAGCTATAAATGATCTCAATTTTAGAAAGGGCATCGGTTGCATGGACAAGGAGATTATGTTCTTCAGAGATCTTTTCTTCTTCACCTTCTTTGATATTTGCCTTTTCAATCTCATTTAGCTCCTCTTGTAGGCACTCTTTTTCATTAAGAAGCTCAAACTCTTTCTTTTTCTGAAGAAGCTCTTTTTCTTTTTGGAAGAGATGGGAAAACTCCCTAACATCATTTAAAAGTTCCGCATAGGTGTCCAGAAGGGTTCTTTGATAGGTCTCTGACTCAAGGTCCTCATGACTATTTTGGTCCGCGATTTGTAGGAGATGGCCTCCCAATTCTTTTAGCAACGGCAAAGCTACCAGCTCATCTTGGACAAAGGATCTGCTCTTTCCATTGCTACTGATCTCTCTTCTTATGGATAGATGATGATCGGAAGGAAAGGGGATATTTTCTTTTTCCAACAGGAGCTTGATCTCCTCATTTTCCGGAAGGATAAACACAGCTTCGGTCCATGCAATCTTTTCACCTTCCCGAATACACTGGGGAGAGGTCTTTCTTCCTGCAACAAGACTAATAGCAGAGAGGAGGGCAGATTTTCCTGAGCCGGATTCTCCAGTAATAATATTCAATCCAACAGAAAATTCAATTTCTGCAAATTCAACGAGGATGAGGTTTTTGATTGTTAGTTTTTTAAGCATCACAAGTTCAATACTTCATTTCGGGTTTTGAAATGCTTTTTACAAACTTTATCTAACATTTCAACGCCAAAACGGGCAACTATTGTTCTAGCTGTACTTTGAACTTCGGCGCTTGCTCCTTTAGGCAGAGGAATAGTGAGGTTTTCGCTCATTTTTTCAAGTCCTTCAAGAAAACTCATACGGGCAATGATCGAAGCACCTGCTACGACCACATCTTCCTCACCTTTATGCCTCTGTTCCACATCAATGGAGATATTTTTTTTCTTCAACATTGTTTCCATCACATGCTCTCCAGCAAACTGGTCGATAATAGCTCTTTTTGCTTTGGTCTTTTCCACTAACTCTTCGATAGCGGCGGCATGTGTCCAAGCAAGGAGACGGTTAAGATTTTTAAACTTTTCATAGAGCTCATTGTATTTTTCAGGATAAAGACGAACTAAGGAAAAGGAAAAGGAGGATTTGATCTGTTTCCCTAGTTTTTTTACTGTACTATCGGACAACCTCTTACTATCTTTTACACCCATTGAGACCAATTTTTTGATTCCTTCTTCATCCGCATAGAGGGCGCAGGTGCATAAGGGGCCGAAAAAATCGCCTTTCCCGGCCTCGTCCACTCCAATATGGGGGTTGGTGTCAATGTGGGCAGTAGGATGGGTGTGGGTAAAAGATTGCAGGATCTCAGGCTCTAGATAAAATTCAATAAAGGGATCTTTTTCTTTCCCTTGGACCGTTAGAGCGCCCGATTCATAAAGAGTGCAGGAAATCCCTTTCTTTACAGCTGAAAAAATCGTATGGGCAGGCTGTGTAAAACTAAAGCCTTGATCTTCTAGATCGCGCCTTAATTTATCTTTTAAGCTTACATCGATTTTAGCAGAAAAACATGGAGGAGTTTTAGGCTTACTCATGAAAGCAATTTAACATATTGCTCATTTGAAGTAAATTCAGAGAGAGAATAATATGATCATTTTTGGGGGCAGTATGAATGAAGACATTAAGAAAATTGGCGAAACATTTCGTACCAAGAGAGAGGAGATGCATTTATCTTTAAAAGAAGTAGAGAATGCCACCTCGATCCGGCAAACCTATTTGCAGGCAATTGAAGAAGGACGAGCAGGTCAATTTTTATCTCCTGTTTATGCTCTTGGTTTCATTAAGCAGTATGCTACCTTTCTTGGATTTGATTCTGAGCAGCTTCTAAAAGATAATCCCGGCGCCTTTAAAATGCGCGCAGAAAAGCATGATTTTGCCTACGGCATTGGCACATTAGAAATGAGAAGTTCACCTTCAGGCGGTGTTCGTTTAAAGCCTAATCTTCTTTGGGGAGGGCTATCCGTTCTGATCATTGTAGCTGCCTGGTACTTTGCTAAGTTTTTAGGGGTTATCTAATTGCTGCTTGCCATTGGCGCCCTCATGGGCCTTTTTGCCCTTTTTCCGGGGGCGTCTATTGCAACCATTCCTTTTCTATTTGGTTTTTATGACCACTTGTTTTGGCAAAAAGATAAAAAAACTTCCCCTTTTTTAATCTTCGCAGGATTTCTTCTAATTCTTGTTCTTTTTTCATCTTTGATAGAGTCTTTACTAGCAATCTCTTCTTTTCGCATTTACGCCTATTCTTTCTTAACAGGGATACAGCTTGTAGTCGTCCGGTTTCTTCTAAAAAAAATCCATTATTGGAATTTCTCCCTTTTTCTTTTTCTATCCATTGG
>DATIJO010000052.1:0-33065 GCA_035478555.1 Chlamydiales bacterium | reverse complement strand
AGATACGGCGAGGGGATTTTACGATGTATGACAAGAAGCTTAAGCCATCTAGCATACCAAGTCGTTGGATCTGCTGTCTTAGCCCAATGGGAAGGATCCCATGAAGACAAAGTCGACAACACTACTGCAATTATGGTCCGTTTCCCTAAACATGTTCCTGATAGCCCTGTGCCGGTTTAATAGGAGAGAGGGGAGTAATGGCAACATCAGTATTTAATACTTTTAGACAAATATCTTTGCCTAGAGATCCTTTTTTCTGGCAGCAGCACATCAATTTAGCGGCATTGCTTCCAATTGTTAAACTTACAACTGATCTGTTTCTAACCAAAGAATTCTTCACTTGGCAAAATTTAGGGCTAATTTGCGCAAGTAGCCTTCTTTTAAAGATCAGTAGTTCTATCTCTTTAACTTCAAAAGTTGTGTATTTTAAAAGAGAGCTTCTTACTGCAGGAGCTGTTGGAATAAATGAAAATCTGCAAGCTTATAAAGAAAAATGCGCAGCCTTAAGTAGAGAGTACAATCGTTTAATCAAAAGACAAAAAGCTCCCTATCTGGGCGCAGTTTTACAAAAGATGATCCAGCTTCTTAATGCAAAATATAGCGACATGGCGGAACATCTAGGTTCGCTTAGGAAAATTTCCCTCACAAATAAAGAAAGAGATGAGCGAATTATCGAGGGAGATAAACCGGATCTAAATGATCCTAAAACAATCTGGACAGCAGAAGAAAGACTTCGAATAAAAGTGGCTAGGACAAATCGTAAAGCCGAGTCGGAAGGTCAACGTCCGCCTACTCGTAAAGAACGATTTCTACAGTTCAGCACAACTGCAATGGATATCCTCATTCGATTTGCAGAACATTTGCCAGGCGTTAACCTGCCAAAAGTTTTTAAATCCAATCCTCCTATTTATACGGGCAAAGAGAGGGGTTCTTGGAGAAAAATAGAAGGGCAGTTAGTTGATAAAATGGATGAGTCTACTCCTTTGGAAACAGGAAATTTGAAAGGCTTTTCCTATGGGGTCGCTACTCATGCCGGACACAAGAACAAAACTTGGTTAGGTAATGATAAAAACGAAGATAGGTGGATCGCTGAAAGCTTTGTTGTTCGGGGAAGTAAAAAATCAAAGAAAGATTATTTAGTAAGAGTGTTTGGTGTAGCGGATGGCCACTCAGGAGAATTTGCTTCAGATTGCACATGGATAAATTTTTCCCGTTATTTCAAAGAACATATCGAAAGCCTAGATAAGGAGCAGATCTCCCAATTAGATATCTATAATGCCTTAATAAAAACTTTCGCCTCTCTGAATAATTTTTTCTATGAGCTAAATCGTAAAGGCGGAACAACCCTCACTGTTTCTGTTATTATAGATGGCATGCTTTATACTGCCTGGGTGGGAGATAGCAGGGCTATATTAATAAAAAACCAAGACAATCAAGCTACTAGGCTTGTTCCCCTTAGCAAAGACCATAAACCCAGAAACCAAGAAGCATCCGTCAATGCCAGGGGAGGCATAGTAGTAAAAGATGGTGGTATTCGGGTTGGGTATATGCATACCGATCCAGAATCAAATAAAACTAAACCTATAGGATGCTTGCTCCCCGCAAGAGTACTTGGCGACTGTTATATGAAAAGGCGCATCTCTTCCCGTCCTTCTATCACCATAAGGCCTCTTTCTACCATTCCGGAAGGAAGTCTTATTGTGTACGGGACCGATGGTGTATTTGATAATGGTTCATCTAGGGGATACTCCGATGGCCTTTACCAATGTAGATCAAACAGTCTCATGGACCTTGCTTATCAAATAGTAGGTTCTGCTGTCTTAGCACAGTGGGCTGGATTAGAAAAACAACATGTAGACAACACTACTGCTTTGGTTGTCCGTGTTCCCAAGTTTGGTAAAACAGTATCTGCTTCAGCCACAGAAGTCAAAAATAGTTAAATTATATGTCGATTAGATGCTTAGCTACTCAATCCATTAGGCCACCTGCGCAGCCTGTCACATCTAGAGAGGTTCGTGAAGAAAAACCGGAAGAAAAGAAGAAGCAGGATATTCCTACAAAAGGCAATAGTCCTAGTTGGTCTTCTCATCTTCAAAAAAAGTGGAAACGTTTAACTCTTTTTGAGCAAATGAGATTGTTAAATGAAACACATCCGCAATTTAAGAAAGCAAATGCAATCTACCAAAGAACTATAGGATCAGAGATTCCAGACGATGGGCCAGATGTATCCGAAGATGAAGGCCAGATTATCAGCGAAGAGAGTATTTCTGATAAAATACTGAAGCTTAGGCAGGAATTGGATGAAGCCGGAACGGAAAAAATTGAAGCCCAGAGAGCAGCTTTCGAAGGAAAATTGCAATATCTTATCAAATTATCAAAGCTCTTAACACGGACGTCCCAGCTTTTTTTAAATACTTGCTTTAAAGCAGTATGTAATGATTACGACTTTTCTATTAAAATAGAAGAGTGACTCCTGTATAGTCTTAGTTTTTCCCTAACTTGACTTTTTTGGGTATTTGTGGGTATAAATATGGGTATATGATAGATACAATAAACCTCATTATTACCCCAGAAATGTTGAATTTAATCGCTGAGATCGATGAATTCAAAGGGTCTTGGCAACAGATGGGAAAGATTGCCCCAGATCGTCTCTCTGCCCTCAAGAAGGTCGCTACCATTGAGAGTATAGGTTCTTCTACTAGAATTGAAGGAGCAACCCTATCCGATAAAGAAATTGAGGCAATGCTGACTCGGGCAAATATTGCTTCATTCGAGAGCCGTGATGAGCAGGAGGTTGCAGGCTATGCTTTTGTCTGTGAAAAAATCTACGACCACTTTAAGGATATTCCCTTTACTGAGAGCTATATTAAACAGCTTCATAGCTGGCTTTTAAAATTCTCTGAAAAAGATGTCCGGCATAGGGGGGAATATAAAAAACTGCCCATTACTATCGAGGCCTTAAACCCGAAAGGGGAGAGGATAGGGGTTCTATTAGAAACAACCTCGCCCCTAGAAACCCCCTCTCAAATGAAAGGGCTTATTACCTGGGTAAATCAGTCCCTTGAAGAAAAGAGACTCCACCCTCTTTTTGTCATTGGGATCTTTATTGTTTTATTTCTAGCTATCCATCCCTTTCAAGATGGCAACGGCAGGCTTTCGCGAATACTTACCACTCTTCTAATGCTGAAAAGTGGATACTCCTATGTTATCTATAGTTCACTTGAAAGCATCATAGAGTCAAATAAGGAGAACTACTATCTAGCTCTTCAAAAGACTCAAAAAAGCTGGCAAAATAAGAGGCCCGATTGGACCCCATGGCTCCTTTTCTTTCTTAATTGCCTTCAAAGGCAAAAACACCATCTGGAGATCAAAATCTCTAGAGAGAAGCTGCTGGTGAGCGAGCTTTCAGACTTGGCTAGACAGATTCTAGATCTGTTGTCTGCCCATGGGAATCTAAAGATTCAAGATCTAGAAACTTTCACTAAAGCAAATAGGAATACTCTTAAGAAGACCTTAGCCCTTTTAGTGAACAAAAACTACATCTCGCTTATGGGAAGAGGTAAGTCCTCTTTCTATACCTTGGCCTAGTTTTTGGGTATTTGTGGGTATAAATATGGGTATTCCTTATGAAAACCTTCTCTAAGCATCTAATTGCCAATGGCTTGAAATTTTACAATTAGTCTATTAATAACTATTAATTTAATAAAAAATATAGTATAATATTTATTATTAATTCTAATTATAGAGAAATTATGGCAGTAGCATCTTTAAAGCCTCTTTCAGTGCTTAAGCAGACACTACCCGCGCGCCATTCTTTGAAAACTGCTCCTCTTGCGATATTGCTTAATGTGATTACCTTTCTAGATGCAAGCAGCAGATGCCATTTACTAACTACAGATACAGCTACGAATACCCTAAAAAAGCATACCTATGTGCAAGCTTTAGATCGAAGGGACAAGTTGTTTATCAAGCTCGGGGGAGTAGAGGGGCTTATTGCTAGGGTAAATGAAGGGCATATTTGTGTTGTTCCTTATTGTATGATCATAATGACAGAAGGTTTGAAAGTGCCTGAGGGAACTTCTCTTCATGAAGTAGCAAAAAGAGTCCGTGATAGAATCAAAGAGCTAGAGCCTTTTAATGCAAGATTTGAGTCGGGGGTAGAGGCCGGTATTCGAGGGGACGTAGATCTTCGTCATGCTCTAAGAGATCACACTCAATCTGTAGGAAGTTGTAAGGAGCTTGCAGTTTTGCATGAGCTCTACTTTTTTACTATTCAACCCATGTTAGAAATAGATAGTCAAACGCCTAGCTTTGTCGCAGCGTCTGCTCGGGACCAAGAAATGGAAGAAGTTCCGGATAGTTCGACAGAAAAAGTTTCCGATACTTTTACCCCTGATCCAAGTGTTGTATTTTCATCAGGTGATTTATTTTTAGATTATGGAAGAATTGATAAAGACAATGCGTTCAATGATAAAGTTGTAAAGATCAATCTCATGATCGAGAGAAATCATTTAAAAGCAGCTAAAGTGTGCGCAGAACAATTAAAACGTGAATATGAGAGCTTTTCAGCAGGGGATAAAGAGAGATTCAAAAAATATCATGGTATCCTTTTAAAACTCATTCAAGAAATCGACCAGCAACTAGATGCAAAACCATTGATGGCTGTAGTGAAGGGATTTTTCTCAAAGATTAGAGGGCTTTTCTAAAATGGCAGCCATCACCAAAGTAGCAACGGTTACTATCTCTTCTAAAGATGAGAAATCTCCATCTGCCTATCGCAATCCCTTTTCAGGAGTAGATAGTCTTGAAAAGGCAGAACGAGTCTTTCAAAGTGTACAGCGAAATACTGCTTATTTGCGCGATCCTAGTTTGATTCAAGGCGATCCTCCAGCATTGTTTGCCATGAAAAGAGGGGATTATGTGTTAGCTTCCCAATACCTAAAATGGGGAGGGGTTTTGACTTTGGATGAGAGCCATAGAGAATGGATTCTTGAACAGCCTTGGTTACTAGTGGACTATCCTCAACTTACCGAACAAATACGGAATATTAGATGGGAAGCAGCTGAGACTCTTCAAGAGAAAAAAGCTATGCTTCAACAGGCACTAGTTGAATATGCGCTTTTCGGGAGAGCGGATGAGATTAAGTGGATTGCAGAGAGGGCAAGTGAACATAACATTGCACTATCCTTAGTTAGACCATTAGAATGTGCCATCAGGGGTAACTTCGCAGATGTCATTCAAGCGCTATGCACAACTTTTGATGTTTCAGCTGTCAGTGAAAAGGAAAAAAAGCATCTTGTTCAAATTGCTGTAAAAATGGGCTATCCTGATCTACTTCCTGTCTTAGAGTCTCTTGAGTTCCCCATATCCGAAGAACAAATCCAAAGGATGAAAGATCTAACTTCTGTTTACGAAGCGCTATCCTCAAGCATTCGATTGCCTAGAGCTCCAAGTGCCATGGCTGATGAGCATCATGGGGGTTATACCAATAAATCTACCGCTGAAGAGGAATACAAGTGGATGGTGTCCTTTGTGTTTCATTCCCTAAGGCTTGGAGTGGGTATACGAGAGATTCTTGACCTCCTGCATTTTAGAAGAAGAGGGATGGCAGGAAGGTGCGGTCTTTTAGATCTTCATAGTTTCGGATTTCCTATCCAACCAGGCACGAATACCTTTACTACGTTTAGAGGCGCCTATAAAGAATATGGAGAAAAAATCAGGGCCAAGTACAGGAAGTTTCCTATATTTGTAAAAACAGCCATTAATGGAGTTCAGATACCTCTAACAGAGATCCATAAGGATTATTGGTACCACACGGATGGGACTAACAGAGACATTATCCTGGATGAAGTTGCAAAGCTTTGCGTGCCTCTTCAAAAATGCATCCAAGAGGACATAAGAAGACCTATTGCAGAAGTCATCTGGCTCATATCCCACGCTCCGCTATCCGAAAGGGGGACACCAACCATCCTTAGGGCCTTGGTAGATGGACTCTGCCTATTTCAACACAGAGACCCCACAGACTACCGCTATGAGGTTAACTGCGATGCTTTGACCTACGCTGAAAGGCAAGAGTTTGTAAGAGACTTCTCCGCTAGAGTTCCTTTAAAACAGACCCTGAGGGACCATCCAGTATATCAGATGGAAGGATGTCTTTCAGCAATCACACCAGGGTTTGGGATCCTTTAAAGCATATCCTATAAACGTCCTTATTTAGGTCTGATAATTCATGTTATGTTGCATTTGACTAGGGGAAGAAGGGTTTAAACCCGACCTTCTTGACCTTGTTATTAACCTAAATGTGGTTATTGAGTCCTTCAATCGCAAAAAAGTACTATTGATGATTTATTATATTAATTAATTTTTTATATAAATTATAATTTTAACTTAAACTTAATTTGTTATATCTTTTTATTGTAAATAATTATATAATAGATGTGATTTTTAACTAAAATAAGTAATTAAGTTATATGGTATCAGCTTGTTTAACTAGCTCTTTGTCACCAGCTATAGCTTGTCAAGCAAGCGCCCCATCATCATCCGCATCTTCACCACTTATGAGCACTACTGTAAGTACCGAATGCAAAGCAAGCGCTCCATCCTCAACCAGCAGATCGCCCTTTTATGCGGACATTCTTTTCCATGTGTCAATTTTTCTGCCCTACTCTTGGTTATGCAACTTTTCTGCAACACATAAGAACGCTTGGCAAATAAGAAATGCGAACCATTACCAGTTAGATAGAAGAATATTCGCTTCATTAACAATTTTTGATGCGATGAGATACAAGAAAGAGTGGCAAGTAGATATCATTGCTAATATTTCTGATAGGGGCATAAGAGAGTTTTTAAATGTGTATTTTGGAGAAAATGATCCTCTTGGACGTCCTGGAAAGGTGCGCGATTATTGTCTTATTCCAACCATAGTGCCTGAAAAAGTGATCGATTTTCGATTCACCAAAGATCCTGTAGATTTTTCCTTGGAGATTTTAGATCAACTAGCCCAAAGGTCAATAACTCATCCTGCAAAAATTTGCTATCGTCAAAGAGTTGACCCTCATAGAACGGCTCCTGCAGGACGTGCAAGGATAGTCATCAAGATAAACAAGTTGATTGCTGTAGGAGAAGAGTTGTATAAGCAAATGGACGCTCTACCAAGTTTACCTACAGGATGGAGAATACCTCCCGGCCTACTCTCACAAACAGCTGTTTTATTTGCCGAACATGCTGTCGGTACTTATTGTTTTGGAGGCGAACATTATTTGGATGGAGAGCCTGTAGATCTAATCGCCGGCGTAACAAAGGAAAAGGTTACACAAGTAGTCGCTGAACACTATAGCAGTAACTTTGCAACTCTGTCGGGCTTCTTCAAGAAAGTGAATAATGGAGCATCACCCTCAGAGTTAACCGTTGGCATTGAGCATTATTTTCAAAAGAAAGATAAGGGTATTGGAGTTCAAAGAGAGTTTTATTAATAGCGTTAGCTGAGCTGATTGGTTATTGAGTCCTTAATCTTAAATAGTTCAGCCTCATCTAATACAAAAGATCGATCATAGGGGGCATAATTCTTTCCCCAACGGGTATCTTCAAAGACGATACCAGCAAACTCCCTGATTTCCTTATAGCGAGGGATAACATGGACATGAATAACTTCCGAGACATTGCTGAGAGCAGCATAGTTCATTTTATCTGGTTTAAAAAGGGCTTTAAGGGCTTTTTTTATCTTTTCCCCTATCTCGAAAAACTCCTCTCTCACTGCCCCATCAATCGCTAAAAAGTCTTCAAAGCCTTCCTCTTTTAGCTGAATAAAGGTCCTGCCTAGATAGCACTGGTTTTCATGCAGGTAGACATCCCAATGTTTATAGCTCTTAATTAGGAGCTGATCATAATCTACCATGAGTTAGCCTTCTAAACTGTTCAAAGTCAAATAGGACCGTTTTGTTTTCTTCATAGAGAGAATTGCTGTTCTTTGGGTTATAAGGAGGAGTTGCTACTACGGCTATGACAAGATCAGCTTCAGGAATAGTATAGTGAGCAAGGTTAGAAGGAACAAGGATAATTGATCCCGTTTGTATGGATGCTTCCTTAGAGCCTACTACGGCACGTCCTCTCCCCTGTAAGACGAAATAGATCTCTGTTTCCGGATGATAGTGGGGCTGGGTAAAGAGAACATCTCTCATATCAGCTACTGCAAGATCTTCATTGGGACGTTCCAAGGGCTGTCCCAGTTCATAGATCTGGCCGCAGCCAGTTTTTTTGGGGGTAATCCCTTGGACTAGGTCTTCCCATTTTTTAAAGCCCTTCAAGTACTTTTGCCATACGTGGATCATGAAATGAATTTTAATGGTTTGCAAATGGAGTTTCCATTATATTTTTTGACTTTTTCAAAGAAGGGATAAATGGCTGGAGTTACTCTAAATCTTTCAAGTTCGCAAACATCAAGTCTAGAATCACTAGACTCGGAAATTACTGTTTTAAAAGCAAAGCTTGCACCGTACGGAGATTTAACATCTAATGTTTATGCATACTTGGGTGAAAAAACTACTGTATCCTTTCAAGATAGAACTGTGACCTTTCCGGGTTTAGAAATTGATCCTGGAACATCTTTTCTAGATACTTGTAAGCTTATCGATAAAAGACTAGCTGAAGTTAATGCTCAGTTAAAAAGAATAGCTGCCGCAATACCTGGTTTTACTGGAAAAAGTTTTGTGAATGTATCTGATGAAGATAAATTGAATTTTCTAGGCTTTCAAAGAGTAATGCTGAGATTGAGATTGACTCTGCCAATTGTAAAGAGAGCCTCCACCTTAGAGGAGAAAATCGCAGCCAGAAATGCTCTACTTCAAACTAGAGAAAATTAAAACACAGGATAATCTATGGCAACATCAATCACTAGAACTCTTGTTAAATCTTTTAATCGCAACTTCTCAACTTCTTTTACAATGTGCTGTGAAAGACAACTTAAAAAAAGCGCTAAAAATCCGCTTGAGAGAGAGCCTAAATGCTTAGCTCTTGAGATCGAGGCTATTAAGATGAAGACTTCGTTACCCTATTTAGGTTATCATGGCACTTCTAAGATAAGCCTGCATAGCGAAAGAGAATTCCGCATGGGCGATTATGGTTCAGCATGCGACGCTGCAAGGCTAACCTCCAGGCAAGATGGAAGCGATCCACTTGTTCTTTTTATAGGGTCCGCCTCAAAACCTAAGAAACACTTCATGGGTTACGCTTATTTGTCTTATGGGGCAAACGTTGAAATTTTATTCAAACATCAAATTTCAAGAATGGCTTTCCCAGATAGCGAATTCTAGAGTTTCTCTCTTAGATATTTAAATCTAGGCAATACCCTTTTATCAATTTCAACATTCTCTAAGAACATTTTCAGAGGACGGATCCAGGTCTTTTTATCGCCATAGAGAGCTTTATAGATGATGTACTCTTCAAGAGTTTCACTATGAAGGGCTACTCCTAATACTTGATAGAGTAGTCCTTTGTAGTGCTCGTAGATGCCAAGCTTAAGATTGAGTGCTTCTTTGGAAGTTGCAGGTAGAGTTTCCATGTCAATAAGCATATAATTTTTTTGATATAAATCCAAAAAGATTTAAGCTTGCTCCTCATATTTATTGAGAGGTGTTATGGCAATTATGCTTTCAGCTATATCTTCCCTGTTAAAGTCACGTGGATCCCCTGCTCCTGTAGCAAAAGAGCAAGAAGCTGTAAATGTCCATACTGCGTCGATTACGTGCTACGGCAAGGATGGTAAGGAAGAAGAGTTCCTTCAATTTCTTCCGGTATTTAGACCAAAGCCAAGAAGAGGTTTAGATGCGCTCAAACTAGATACAAAAAGAGTAATAGAAATAGGAAAACCATCTTCTGGTCTTCCAAAGCCGAAATTTTCTACTGTTCATTTTCATAAATATGATGGTCCTTCCCCTAAAGTGCCTTCTAGAAAGGAAGTCTGGGCGGGAACAACTGTTGTCGATCTTGATGATCCAAATCTATCCTTTCTAGCAAGAAAGTTAGAATATTCTCCCTGCGTTCTTCTCACAATGCAAATTAGACGATGGCGTGGCTATTTATATGGACTAATGAAAGGCTGGAAAGGGGCAGAAGATTACTACTTTTTAGTAAAAAAAATGAATGATGCCATGATCATGAGATTTTCGGTTGCGGAAAAAGCGGAATGTTTAGGCCGGGGCAACTCTGGGAACGTTTATTCCGGCATTGATACTCACACAAAAGAGGAAGTAGCGATCAAAATAAGTAAAAGCGGCACCTGGTTTTCTATATTGGAAATAGCGTCAGCGATCAAAGTACAAAGATTTTCAAATATTTTAAGATTAAAAGGCTTTTTTCTTATCAGCGCTGATTCTCATGCATTAGTCTACGAAAGAGTTCCTTCGACCCTATTTCATGATATTTACGATAGGAGTGTAAAAAAAAGACCCTATTCCATCTCTCAAATCGCATTTATCGCCTCCCAGCTTCTTACTACATTGTCTGAGATGCATCCAAGGTTTATCCATACGGATATAACTTGTTCAAACATTTCGGCAAATTTTGATGCAATGAGATGTATTTTGCTAGATTTGGGCGGAATAAAGGATATCAGAACAAATCCCCTCGAACCCATTATTACTCAGCAGCCCTTCAGATCTCCTGAAAGCATTCTTGGGGACTATGATTGTAAGACTGATATTTTTAGTCTTGGCTGCGTGGTCTTCAATTTATTTGCCTTGGATTATCTTTTTCCCTATAAAATCATCGACCGCTATGTAGATCCTGTCACTAAAACAGAAATCGGTACTCAGGCTGAGAGAGATTCCATCTGGCAATTAGCTTTGATCCAAGCAATTTTAGGGCCCATTCCAGAGGAGATGTTGAAAAGGAGCAAAAATTTTGAGAAGTATTATAGTGGAAGAACTTTTAAGTTCCCTCTTTCATCTTATCACGCCGCATTTGATCGAAGAATGGTAAGTGTCGGTAGAAACGAGCTCGGTGTAAAAGAACTGGCTGATTTTGTGAAAAAGTGCTTGATCATCGACCCGCTTCAAAGACCATCTGCAAAAGCTCTTCTTGATCATCCATTTATTCAGAGCGCCCCTAAAAGATCAAAGGTCGAGAAAAAGGGATAATAGACAAAAGCAGAAAAAACAGTTATAAAAGGTCTTTATGGCAAAAAAAATACGAGTAGGGTTTCTATTTGGCGGAAGATCGGCGGAGCATGAGGTCTCTCTTCGCTCAGCTAAGAGGATTATCGATCATTTAGATAATAGTAAGTATGAAGCTGTTCCTATCGGGATTGACAAGGCTGGCAAATGGCATCTCTGTCATAAGGAAAAGTACCTTGAAAATGCGGATGATCCTAAAAGAGTAGCTCTTGTCCTCTCTCACAATTATGTGACCGTTATCCCTAAAGATGTTGATGTGATTTTTCCGGTCCTTCATGGAACTTATGGAGAAGATGGGAACATGCAGGGGCTTCTTAAATTAGCGGACATTCCCTTCGTTGGCGCAGGAATTACAGGATCTGCTCTTGGGATGGACAAAGATGTGATGAAACGTCTCTTAAGGGATGCCAAAGTGCCCATCGCTAAGTTTATCGTATTCCATAAGAACGATGAGATCTCTTTTGAAGCAGTGAAGAAAGAGTTGGGACTTCCTCTATTTGTAAAGCCAGCCAATCTTGGATCATCAGTGGGTGTAAGCAAGGTCAAAAACATCCTAGACTTTGAAAAAGCAAAGGCCCTTGCTTTTCAGTACGATAAAAAAATCCTCATTGAAGAATTCATTGAAGGTTCGGAAGTGGAGTGTTCGATATTAGGAAATGATAAGCCGATCGCCTCAATGCCCTGCAGAGTCATTGCCCATGATGAATTTTATACCTATGAAGCGAAATACCTAGATGGCCTAGCTTTTTATGAGATTCCTCTGAAAGAGCCCCCTGCAATCTTAGAAAAGATCAAAAGACAGGCGCTTTTGGCTTTCAAAGTGCTCTGCTGCGAAGGTCTTGCAAGGGTCGATATGTTTTTAACCAAATCCGGCGAGGTATTGATCAATGAGATCAATACAATGCCAGGCTTTACTAGGACAAGCGTCTATCCTATGCTCTGGGAAGCAAGCGGCTTTACTGTAACTGAAATCTCTGACAGGCTCATTCAGCTTGCACTTGAGCGATATGAGGAAGAAAAAAGACTGACCACCCAATTTAAAGAGATCTGGGACAACAACCCCACAGCTTCACATGGCAAAAAATAACGAAACTCATCAGTTCATTCTCTACAAAGAACAGCTTATCGATACTTTGGGAACTTTACAGGACCTGATAGTATCGTGTGAAGATCAGGGTATGCTCGATCCTAATAGCACCCAGTACAACGAACTCTTAGTCATTCTTGAAGAAGCAAACTATGCTAGCACTCTTGAGGAGCTAGATGAGGTCATCACTAAAGGGAAAGAGCTAGAGTACAATATGGAAAGCTGGCTTGCCCGCCATGGCGGCAGTACCTTTGAGCTGGACTGGCCAAATATCAAGAAGCCATGATTGAGAAAATTATATCCGGCGGACAGACAGGAGTTGATCGAGCTGCGTTAGACGCTGGCCTAAAGCTCGGAATCCCTATTGGCGGGACCTGTCCCAAAGGCAGGCTTGCCGAAGATGGCACTATTGATAAAAAGTATCCTTTGATTGAAAGCCATTCAGCAAGCTATTACGTAAGGACCGAGATCAATGTAATGAATGGCGATGGAACACTCATCCTATTTTATGGAGAATGGAGCGGCGGAACTAAAGAGACAAAGGAATATGCAGAAAAGCATAATAAGCCCTATCTTGCTATCAATTTAAATGAGCCCGACTCCCCTAAAAACGTCCTTGCTTGGATAAAAGCTGCTAAGATCAAGGTCCTAAACGTTGCCGGGCCAAGAGAAAGCAAACACCCAGGCATTCACTTAGCTGCTTTTAACTTCCTTATGAAAGTTTTCAAATAAAGAGACTGAAAAGGGCTTAACGGTTAGAAGAGCAGCGATCGAAAAGAAGAGTAGTCTCGACTGCTGGAAGAACAAGGGATAGTAATCGCAGCATCCAATGAAGAGAGTCCCTACGAAAGCTGCCAAGAGGGCCATGATGAAGGGATTTTCTCTTTGTTCCCATCCTTTTTTAAGTGAGTAGCAAATGAGAGCCATAAAGAATAAAAAGGCAATCAGGCCCATTTCACCTGCAAGCATCAGATAAATGTTATGGATCATGGCAAATTTAGTGGGGAAGAGCTGGCGCACAGCGCTTTCATAATTAGCATAGCCAACTCCTGTAATTGGATAGGTTTTTATTACCTTCCAAGCGAGATGTTGCGCAGAAATTCTTACCTCATCTGACTGCTGGGATAGAGTAGTTTCAGCTCCTACCGTCCCTCCACGCTCTTTTAATTGAGGATAGACCAGGCTGATCCCTACAAAAAGGCAAAGGCCTGTAATCGACACCAATTTCCAAAATCTTATTTTCACAGCCTTTGGTTTCTTACTTAAAAGAAAGGCAATAAGCCAGAATCCGCTCCCTAATATCCATCCAAATAAGGCTGCCCTGGAAAATGTCAGGATCATCGCAAACACCTGCCAAAAGAGGATGAGTCCAAAGAAAAGGGTTTTTCTTCTAAATTTTGAGACTAGGTAGAGAGCATAGGTACAAAAAGTAGAAAAGAGAAGGTATCCTCCTAACACATTAGGATGCGGAAAGGTGCCGTAGGCACGAAGGACAGAGGAGCCGTTTCCTGCTTTTGGCCGGTAGATTGAATCAAAGATCCACACCTTTGAGTCCTTGATCCAGATCTCAACTCTTGAAAATGATTGAGATTTCCATTTTGGCTCGCCCAAGATATGGACCCCTACCTGCTTTTGCCGAAAATATTGCAAAATCCCAACTGTCGCTTCAAAGGTGCTAAAAATAAGCACGCCCCAAAAAAGAAAATGCAAAAAGGGTCTAGCTGAACGGTTTTTAAACACGTAGGCGATGAGCCCGTAAAGTAGAAAGGTTAAGAAGAAATAGAATGCCTTCAACCAGTGGTAAGGAGTGATGAAATTCTTCGCTAAATAAAGAGAGTGAAAGGTAAAAAAAGTAACCCCTAAAAAGAGAAGAGTTCCTGGGTGACTGATAAACTCTTTAATCTCATTTCGTTTTTTCCATAGATATCCAAGCCCGACCAGAAAAATCGAAAGATCGGTAAGGTAAACATAGAAAGACTTTGCCACATACTTAGGAAGAAAGGGATAGAGAAATGGCCGAAGCGGCCGGTCATACTTATACTCAAAAGGAAAAAAGAAAAGGATAAGAAGGAAGAGAACAGAGATGAGCGGAATTTCTTTCAGAAATGAGCGAACTTTTTGCATGTCCTGGGAATATAAAAGAAAAAACTATTAATGCCAACGAGAAAGCAGGACTGCGGATGCCTGAGAAACATTCAAAGAAGTGATCTTCCCCTTCATAGGAATGAAAACGGTAATATCACACATGGATTGAACAAGAGGTTGGATCCCCTCCCCTTCTGAACCTAGGATCAGAACGGAACGATCTGGATAGGTAAACTCTTCTAGATTAATTGCGCCCTCGCACATGTCTGCAGCGATCAGGGTAAACCCTTTATCCTTACACTGCTTTAAGCTAGAAGCAAGATTAGAGATTTTGATCAGTGGAAGGATCTCAGATGCTCCTGAACTAGTCTTACTCACTACAGGGGTGATATCGGTGCCTCTATTTTTTGACCAGAGGATGGCACCTACTCCAAAACACTCGGCTGAACGTAATATTGCTCCAAAATTATGCGGATCGTAGACGCTATCGATAGCAAGGATAAGGGTTCTTTCAGGGGCTTTGTTTAGGAAGGTAACAAGATCAGTGTAAACTCTTTTTTTGAGGATAGCGACAAAGCCTTGATGAGAATCGGTGCCCGCATAAGATGCTAGGGTGTCTTTCTTAGCAAAGTCGATTGGGATCCCCTGCCTTTGAATATCAACTAAAAGATTTTGTTTACGATCTCCAAGGTTGTCTGTTTTCAAGACAAGGACCTTGGAAATCCTTTCAGGTGAGTGGTTTAAAAGCTCTTGTAGGGGGTTAATCCCTATCACACAATCAGGAGAAGAATTCATGGAGGATATTTTACCAATTATCTGGCTTTTTAGCCTAGATTTTGCTAAAATATTTACTCCAAACAATAAGAATTTATTAATAAAAGGAGAAAAAAATGGGAATAGTAGTAAATGGTGTTGTTGTAGGGGGATTTCGTGGGCCAAATGCAGAAGAGTTAGCTGAACTTTTTCCAAACTCTCGTATTGAAGCAAATCCTAATGGAGGATTTACAATTTACCACCCAACTGTGAAGGAATCAGGCACTTATAGCCCTGCTGTGACTGCGTTAGCTCTGGTAGCGGGAGCGTTCGCGCTTTACTTTGTAGCAAGAACTACCTATAGAGCTGTTAATTTTTTCGCATCAAGCTTCAAACAATGCTTCAAAAAACCAAATAGATCCTTACATCATACGACTGAAAGAACCCAAGCAGCACAAGTAGCAGCAGATAGACTGCCTGCAACTGCTAAAAAGAGAGCTTAAGGATATATATGGCAGCAGAAGTAGCTTTAAGAGCAGGAAGGACAGCACGTAGGGCTTCCTTTGATTTTGGTCAAGATCCCGATCTTATAGCTGCTGTTAGACAATTGAGCGAAGATGTAGCGAATTTAGATCCTCAAGATCCTTATTCCCAAGTTGCAAGAGAATTTTCTGATGCAGCTACAAATTTAGCTCATGGCAATAAACTAGCTGAAGTTTATTCCCATTATCCTGATAGCTATCTCGATGATCTTTCTGTTCATCGAGGAGTAGAAAAATTGAAGACTCAAGTATTCAGGGGAAATAAACCTAACTTTCAATATAGGCGTTTAGAAGAAGCTACAACCCTTCAAGGCTCCCCGCAAAGAATGCTTTCTGCTGCTAAAAGGATCATCCTCGGTCGTTTAATGAATGAACCTATTCCTAGACGTAGATCTAGATGCTGTTCAATACTTAGAACAGCTATAGCTGTAGGGGTTGTGATCGGAGGTATCTATCTTATTAAACAGTATGGTCCAGTCTCTGTCTTGCCGACATTAAAAAACATCTCTTTGCCTAGCATATTGACCAAAAATCCCATTGCTAACTGGATTTCGGGAATGGGCAAATTTCTAAAACTTTTCTAGAATTTATAGCTCCCCTCTACCAAGATCTCCAGCATCAAATGGGTCATCTTGTAGCTAGTAGTTGAAGTCGTTGAAAATCCGTTCACGGTTTGTTTTAATGTCACATCCCTCATGTGGGATGTAAAGTAGAGGATCTTTCCATAAAGAAGCGCTCCCCAGTGGCAAGAAATATCAAAGTAGGCTTTTAGAATGCCTAGATGGCCGTGGTTGTTGGGAGTATGAACATTGGTATCCCAAAGGGTCGTGAAGTCTTCTAAAAGAATAGTTGGAGAAAAGAGTTCCGTGTGAGTTTCAATCGCAATCTTTTGCCGAAGGGCCATGAAATGGTAGGCATAGGTTGCGTTGAAGGTTACTATTCCTCCCGGATTTACCTGCACATCCGCTCCCACAAAAAAGCCTTTCCAAATAGTAGTAAGGTTTTTTCGAGAGAGACTTGAAAACATATTGAAAAAAGAGGGATTGCCAGCTGATAGAGGTGAAGAAAAGGGATTGGGAGTTGGCATCTTTCTTTTCAGTTTTTCATAGTAGTAGCCATAACCAAAAAGAGGCGTGAAGGCCACAGTATAATGGCGGCACGGCGTTAAGTCCACCTGATAGCCAAATATTCCCATCGCATGAGCTGATTGTCCTGTGGTGTGGAAATGAAACGAGGCCTCATTGGTTGAAAAAGGAACAGAGAGAGGCCCTTGCTTCATGGTGCATTTACCAATTGCGCCATACCCTCCATTGAAGAGTACATAGATATCCCTTTCTACAAAGCGAAGAGTGGCTTCCGTTTGCGCAAAACGGATGGGATCATACCTCTCTTCGTACCAGGTCCCGCCTGCAGGATTGGGAAGGAGAAGATGCAGCTTGAGATGATCTTCCCGGTATCCTTCGCCAAAGTCCAACGTGAGCGGAGTGGAAAGCGTCGCGAAGAGGCTATTCACTAATAATAAAAAGAAGAGTAGGATCATAATTTTTCATAAACGATAGGGGCTTTATGGATTTTTTAAAAGGGATACTCCTTCCATTCATCTGCTTCACAGGAACTCTCTTTGGCTATGAGGTCTTGAGCATAGGCGCTCCTATTGCGGATTACTTTGTTTGTGTCTCTGATGAGGAATTTCAGGGCTTAGGGTTAGAAAAGGACGGATGGAAGCCGATCAGTGAAGAAGAGTGGCAGAGCTATCATACGATGTATCCCAATACCTCCTTTACTTTAGGAGGAAGCGGTCTGAATGTGATCAAAAGCTTATCTCACTTAGGACTATCTTGCGCTTTTTTAGGAAAGATGGGCCTTGATCATTTGGCAACTGCTCTTCTTGAGAAGATGGAGAGCTTAAATATTCAATGTCTCATGCAATACAACGATTCCCCAACGCCAAAAATGTACTGCTTTATTACGCCGGATAAAGAAAGGACGATGCGCACCTTTCGTGGAATAGAAAGCCTCGCGGATCTTCCTTTCTCTTCGAAAGATTTTGAAAATGTCTCTATTTTTCATATCGCCGGGTATGAGATTGAAAATAAAGAGATGGTCAAAAGGGCTTTCGCTATTGCAAAAAGCCAAAAATGCCTCATTTCTTTAGATCTAGGAAGCGCTAAACTTGTGGAACAGTACAAAGAGGATTTTATTGAATTCATCAAAGAGGCAGACATTGTTTTCGGCAATGCCGATGAGGCAAAAGCCTTGACCTCTTTAGAGCCTATGTATGCTGTTCAGCAGATGGCCAAACTTTGTCCCATTGCAGTAGTCACTATGGGAGAAAAGGGAGGCTGGGTCAAGAAAGGAAAGGAGCACTACTACTATCCCTCTATTCAAGTAGAGGTAAAAGACACTACCGGCGCGGGAGATTTTTTCACGAGCGGTTTTCTTTACGGGCTTCTACGAAAGAAGGATTTAAGAGATTGCGCCTATTTAGGAGCCTTTTTAGCATCTGAAGTCATCAAAGAAATTGGAACCGATCTTCCTGAAGATACTTGGAAAAGAATCCGTACTCAAATAGGAGATTCGCGCTTAGCCCAATAGTCGGGGCCATAATCGTAAGTGATCTGGGCGCCTTTTGGGATTTTTTGATTGGCGTAGATGATGACCCTCATGATACCTCCAGAATAGATGATCATAGGATCTGCGTTTCCAGTAGGTGAGTGGTTGATAAACCGGGTAAAATTGCCTTTATCCTGCGCATCGATGGTGAAGTTAGTCTCTTTGGTCTCCCCTATCATGTATTCAAAACAATACGAGTTTTTTTTATCTAGGCGGTTCTTTTTCTTTCGCAGGAAACCCGTGTATTCCCCGATGTAGGTTTTGGGGGTAAGATCTTTTTCCGCAAAGACACCCCAACCGATGTCTTGATCGATCCATTTGAGGATGATGGGGGGATCTTTGGGCGTTAAGATCTCATCTTCGTAATAGGAGCCAAGCCACTTTTGCTGCATGGTAATGAGATTCTTTTTGAGTGCTTTTTGGCACTCCTTTTGGATCCAAGCAAGTATCGACATTTTTTGAAATTCTAACCCATGAAGATAGGTCACCCCTAAGGCTTCTTCAAACTCTTCAGGCGAGTATTGATAGACCTTTCCATTCTTTTCGACTTTAGGAATTGATTTCATAGGGTTTTTCTTTCAGTTGCCGCCAGTAGAGGTCTCCATAGTCTTGGAGAAGCTGCCTACCTTTGGGAATTTTCTCTGAGGATACTAACCCTAAGTGGATAAGTCCATCATAAAGAAAAGATTGGATGTGAACATTTCTTTTTTTACTATGGTTGATCCATCTGCAGTAGTTCCCTTGGCTCTCAGCATCGATGACCCACGAGAATAGCGACCAAAATCCAACTGGGTACTGCATCAGGTAACGATTTTTTAACTGGGAGTTTTCCAAAGATTTTCTTCGAACAATCCCGGTATATTCCCCAATCAAAGTAAAAGAGGGAATATCTTCGTTTGCAAAAAGGCCGAACCCTGCTTCTTTGGTTCTTTTTAGCTCTAAAAGAGGGAAAGATCTTTTTTTCATCTCTTCTTGAAAATAGACTCCTAAAAAACTCTTCTCAGAGCTTCTTTTCTTCCAATAGTTGAGAGACCTTAGCCTTACTTTTTCCTCTTTAAACAGAAGATGAGGAAGATAGGTAAAATCAAGCTGGAAATCTTCCGGCAAAGTTATATTTGGATCAAATTTATATTTTCTATCATTCATATCGTTATATCGTTCAAATCATTAAATTCTCATTCAAGCAGAATCAACGATAAGAATGATAGGAAGGATAGAGAAGTATTTTTTTATCCTGTCTATCCTGTTATCCCTGCTTGTTCTTTTTCTAAATAGACCCTATCGAAATGGAAGACGCCAATAGGAGAGACGGCAAGGTTTTTCACGTGAGGCTTTTGAAGATAGGTATAGGAAAAGTAATAGATAGGAGCAATGGGCATATCCTCTATTAATAGCTTTTCTGCCTGCATGGCGACCTCTAGCCGTTTTTCTACTTGAGGTGTCTTCATGTACCTATTCAATAGATGGATATAATCAGAATTTTCCCATCCGGAGAAATTTTTTGAGTTTTCGCGGAATTTAAAGCGCTCTAAGATATTCATCGGGTCATTGTACTGGGCAGCCCATCTGGAAAAAGAGAGGGAAAAATCACGGGAGGTCAATTTTCCATAGAGAGCCTTAAACTCTAAAGGTTCAAGTTTAACAGAAATGTCAAATGCATTTTTCCAGTCTTCTTGCAGCTCTTTTGCTAGCTTAAAGCCAAGCTCCGATGATTCAAAAGAGAGCTTTAAAGAAAGAGAGCTTGGTTTTTCTTTTAGCTCCTGGCAAGCCTTTTGGAAAAGAGATTGGGCGAGGTCCACTCTCCCATCTTCAAAAAGATCAGTGCTCAAATTGTTTTTCAAAATAGGAGGCACAGGGCTTGTTGCAATATGGGTATTAGGAAGAAGGAATTTGTCTAGGATCTTCTTTCTATTAATGGCAAAGGAAAAGGCTTTTCGCATATTACGGTTATGAAAGGGAAATTGCAAAGTATTAAAGAAGCAGGAGATCAATCCTCCTACAGGAATCACTTTTCTCTTTTGAAAAAGCTTCGGGATGGCATCAATAGGAAGTGGAGAAATAGGGTCCCCGATCCAATCCAGCTCCCCTTTCTCAAAAAGGTCTAATGCTTTCTGTTCATCTCCAGTAATCAAAATCTTGATCTCATTCAAAGATACTTTATAGAGATTTCGAGAAAACTCATTTTTTTTGAGCAGGATCTCATCCCCTTTTTTCCAATGCACTAATTGAAAAGCGCCGCTAGAGAGGCACTGCTCCTCCGAGAAGGGAAGATGGGAAGGGACAGGAAAGAAACAACAAAACCCTGTTAGCTCTAAGAAATAAGGAGTCGGATACTCAAGCTCTACCACTAATACTTTGGGAGATTTTGCATGGATGCCTACATCTTTAACTGGAACTAACCCCTTTTTTGCTTTTTCCGCATTTTTTATGGGGTAAAAGAGATGGGCTGAAAGGGCAGGAAAATCAGGGTTTAAGACAGTTTTCCAAGAGTTTTCAAAATCTAAAGCTGTGATGGGATGGCCGTCGCTCCAAAAACAGTCGCCAAGATGAAATTCATAGGTCCTCCCATCTTGAGAGATGTAGATAGAATTGGCGATATCATAGGTGATCTGATGGTTAGCCTCTAATCGTGTGAGGCCTTTATAAAGCAAAAAAATGGCTGCGGAGGAGATAAAATCGCCGCACTTTCGTGGATCTAAGGTCGGTGGGTCTTTTTGAAAGTTCAGACAAAAGGATTTCATAGAGAAAAGTGCTATCCGGCAAAAGTTTGTTTGACTGCAATCCTGGTATTCTTGCAAATTGATAAATAAATTTTAAAGAAAAAATAAATGAAGAGTGAATTTAAGGGTATATTTCTTGCTATCACTGCCTATTTCCTTTACTCATTGGCCCTTCTCTGTATCAAACTGACGCCTTGCAGCTATATTCTTATAGTTTTTTCTAGAAGCCTTGTTGGACTCCTTCTATTTAGCTGTATCTTTATCCCTAAAGATCCATCCCTCGTTAGGACTGAAAATAGAAAAAAACATTTTTATCGATCGATCGCGAGCATCAGCACTATTTTTTGTTCTACTTACGGGATTCAAAGGCTAGCGCTCGTAGATGCTGTTCTTTTGGAAAATACACTTCCCTTTTTTACTCCGGTGATCATGCTCATTTTCTATAGAAGAAAAATCACAAAACTTGGCCTTGTTGCGATAACAATTGGCTTCGTGGGAGTCTTCTTTATCCTCCAACCAAAGTTAGAGGTAATGCAATTTGCGAGCCTTGCATCTCTTGCCGCAGGCTTTCTGGCTGCATTAAGCATGGTCCTTGTTCATGACCTATCTAAGACTGAAAAAAATACTACGATCCTCTTCTATTTCCTTCTCTTTTCAACTTCTTTTAGTCTAATACCAATTGTCACTAATCGAATTGGAATGCCAAGCCCCCTAATCCTGATGCATCTCATCCTGATTGGGGGCCTTTTTCTTCTTTTTCAATCCCTGATCACTAAGGCCCATACCTACATTTCACCCAACACTCTTTGCGGGTTTAGTTATTTAACAGTCGCCTTTAGTGTATTTTGGGAAAAGCTAGTATGGTCTATTCCTCTTGATCTTACAAGCCTGCTCGGAAACTTACTCATCCTCACAGCGGGATTTGTTATCCTTTGGGAACGCGCCCGGCTAAAAAAACAAGAAGAAGTTAGCTCCTAGTTTCGTTGTTTTTTCCCTAGTTGTTCTTCTTTATTTTTCTGCTCGCAGCCGCATTTGCCAGTATGGCAGGTGCAGTCATCTTTTTTATTAGAAGGGATCAGTTTCTTTAACAGTACTTTTGTCCTATCCAATATGTTCATAAAATCCTCCATTAGGCTTATGTTCTTGAAAAATTAACAAAGAGATAGTGAATGAAATCAAAAGATTTTTTGCAACAGTTTTTATAAAAAATTAATGTAATCTTAACATTTATTTTCGACTTTCTTCTTTAATCTGCTTCATATAAATGTGAAGAAATGGAATGTATACTTGCCTTAGACCAAGGAACGACCAGTTCCAGGGCGCTCATCATCGATCATGATGGGAGAATTATCTCTTCCTCTCAGAAAGAATTTAAACAGCACTTCCCCTCCCCTGGTTTTGTGGAACATGATGCAGCCGAGATCTGGTCTTCTCAAATAGCTGTTGCAAAAGATGCAATCGCGAAGGCGGCAGATGTTAAAATCCTTGCGATTGGAATTACCAATCAAAGAGAAACAACCATACTTTGGGATAAAAATACATCAGGGCCGATTGCCCCAGCTATTGTTTGGCAGGATCGAAGGACCTTTTCCTACTGCGAAGAGCTAAGGAAAAAGGGTTATGAAAAGCTGGTGCAAGAGAAGACGGGCCTTGTTCTTGATCCCTATTTTTCCGCTACCAAAATTGCTTGGATTTTGGACCATATTCCCGGTGCAAGGGAAAAGGCTAAAAGAAAAGAGCTTGCCTTTGGGACAGTGGACAGCTGGCTTCTTTGGAAATTAACCGGAGGCACAGTCCATTGTACGGATGTTACGAATGCCTCTAGAACTATGCTTTTTAATATCCATTCTCTTAAGTGGGATGAGGAGCTGCTAGAGATTTTCAAGGTCCCAAAAGAAATCCTTCCCGAAGTTAGATCAACATCGGAAATCTACGGAAAAACCTCTCTCTTTTCTACTCCCATCCCAATTTCCGGTATTGCCGGCGATCAGCAGGCAGCTCTTTTTGGACAAGGATGCTTTGAGATCGGATCGGTGAAAGCCACTTATGGAACAGGATGTTTTCTTTTAATGAATACAGGCCTTACTCCCATTTTATCAGAAAAGCGCCTTCTTACAACGATTGCCTGGAAAATAGGAAAAGAGACAACCTACGCTTTAGAAGGAAGCGTCTTTATGGCAGGTGCTATCGTCCAATGGCTACGAGATAACCTCGGAATGATAGAGCATTCTTCGGATGTCGATGTTCTTGCGGGGAAAGTAGCAGATTCTAACGGTGTCATTTTTGTTCCTGCTTTTACAGGCCTTGGAGCGCCCTATTGGGATCCGTATGCCAAGGGTTTGATTTTTGGCCTTACCCGTGGAACAGAAAAAGGCCATATTGCCAGATCTGCCTTAGAAGGGATTGCATTTCAAGCGGCCGATGTTTTAAATGCCATGGTCAAGGATGCACATCGTCCAATAAAAGAGATTCGGGCAGATGGCGGATCGGCAGTATCAGACATCCTGCTTCAATTTCAAGCAGATCTTCTTCAAAGAGAGGTCCTGAGGCCTAAAACTCATGAATTAACCGGGCTTGGCGCAGGTTTTTTAGCAGGTCTTGCGATTGGATTTTGGAAAAATAAAGAGGAGATCTTGAAGAGCTGGCATTTGGATAGAAAATTTCAACCCAAAATCACAGCCAAAATAGCAGAAAAGCTTTTGAAAAAATGGGAGAGAGCAGTCCTGGCTGCAAGAAGCTTAGAGGATAGATCATGAAAAGAGATGAGATGATTGAATACCTCAAGTTCTCTCCTGATATCTGGGACATCATCATCATTGGAGGAGGTGCAACCGGACTTGGATGTGCTGTAGATGCCGCATCCCGTGGATACCGAACCCTTCTTCTTGAGCAAAGCGATTTTGCAAAGGCAACATCTTCTCGCAGCACAAAGCTCATTCATGGGGGCCTCCGCTATTTAAAGCAGGGACACATTTCCCTCGTTTCCGAATGCTTAAGAGAGAGAGGCGTTCTTTTAAAAAATGCGCCCCATTTAATACAGCCCCTTGGTTTTATCATCCCCAATTACCACTGGTGGCAAGGGACTTATTATGGCATCGGTCTAAAAGTCTACGATAAGCTCTCAGGGAAATTAAAGATGGAGGGTTCGCATCTCCTCACTCCGGAAGCAACGCTAAGTAAAATCCCGAATTTAGAACCAACGAATTTGAAAGGAAGCAATCTCTATTTTGACGCCCAGTTTGATGATGCAAGATTGGCTATTACTCTTGCTCAAACAGCTGCCTCACTTGCAGGAGTAGTTGTTAATTACGTTAAGGTGACCAAATTCCTAAAACAAAACGGAAAAATTAGCGGAGTGGAGGCTATTAATCTACAGACTCAGGAGACCTATCAACTTCATTCAAAAGTGGTGATAAATGCTACAGGGATCTTTTCCGATGAAGTGCGCAAAATGGACGATACAAAAGCGCCTCCTCTCATAGAAGCATCCCAAGGCGCACATATTGTCCTTCCAAAAAGTTTTCTAGAGGGTAATACTGCTCTTTTAGTACCCAGAACGGAAGACAAACGGGTTCTTTTCGCTATTCCCTGGCATCAAGCTGTACTCATCGGAACAACTGATATCCCGGGCCAAAAACCTAGCTTGGAACTTAAGCCCTATGAAGAAGAAATAGATTTTCTTGTACGATCAGTTTCCGTCTATTTGAAAAAATCTCCAAAAAAAGAGGATATCCTCTCCACCTTTGCAGGACTAAGACCTCTAGTAAAAAGAGGGGGAAGACTATCCTCTTCTTTATCTAGAGACCACTCCATTTTTATTTCCCCATCTAACCTGATTAGCATCTGCGGAGGGAAATGGACTACCTACCGAAAAATGGCAGAAGATACGATTAATAAAGCGATCAAGGTAGGCAATCTCACTGATTATCCTTGCACTACTTCCACTCTCCATCTTTATGGTTACCAAGATTCCCCAATTGCTATTGATTCTTGGACAAGTTATGGAAGCAATGCGAAAAAGCTCTATGAAATGGTCCAGAATAAGCCGGAACTTGGTGTGCCCTTCCATCATGACCTTCCCTATCTTCCCGTAGAGGTCCATTGGGCTGTAAAAGAAGAGATGGCGATTACTTTGGAAGATGTACTGGCAAGAAGACTCCGCGCGCTTTTTTTAAATGCTAGAGCTAGCATTGCAATCGCGCCGGAAGTTGCTTCTATTATGGCAAAAATGCTCCACAAAGATGAAGCATGGAAAGAGGGCCAAGTGGCATCCTACACTAAACTAGCCCAGAATTATCTTGTTTTCTCTTAAGAAAGAGATAACGTTTCTTACCTTTTCGAATGAAAGCGGTTTGAGGATAAGAAGGTACAATTGAAGCAAGAGAGAGAATAGAAGAGGTATCTTGGGAATCAAGAATTTGAAAGATCATGAGTGATGTAGGAATATCCAAAGGCTCGCCTTTTTTTTGATAACCCATTGTCAGACTATTCTCCACAAGAAACATAGAATTCCCTCTATTAATAAGACAGGATACTCTAAAGAGATAAATGCTTTAAGTCAAATATTTTATGATAATCTTTCTAGAAATAGAGAGTTCAGGTAAAATCTCGGGTTGTTTTCTATAGAAGGTTTATATGGTTAAATTTCCTTTACACTTTTCCGTAAATGCTGACTCCAAAAGCGGCGTTAGAACTGTTTGGACATGCCACACTGGCAATCTACCTAAAATTGCCTGCGCAATTCCTTTGGAATTTGGAGGCCAAGGCGATGGCTATTCTCCTGAGGACTTCTTTGCGATCTCTATCCTGAACTGTTTGATCGCTACATTCAAAGTTTATGCTGACATGGCCAAAGTGCAATATTCAGAAATCTCTGGTCTTGCCAAAGCTACCCTCAATAAACATCCTTCTGATTCTGTACTTTGGGTAAGCGATTTAGAGATCACTCTAGATGTAAAAGGGGCATCGGACAAAGATAAGGCCAAAACTCTATTGGACAAGGCAATCAAGGACTGCGCGGTAAGTAATTCGATCAAGTCAGGCAAAAGCTTTCATTTAAAGGTATCTTGAGGTATTCTATGCACTGGAAAAAATTCCTTATTATTTTTATTATGGCATTCACTTTCAATCTCTTAGCAAATGATTCTTTGGTCATCGTTTTTTTAGGCCCGCCAGGGGCCGGAAAAGGGACCCATGCCTCCCCTCTCGGTGAAAAATTAGGAATGCCCCATATTTCCACTGGCGACCTATTAAGAGCGAATATCAAAAACAATACCCCCCTCGGCAAGAAGGCTAAAGGCTTTATCGATGAAGGCAAACTTGTGCCAGATGAATTAGTATTGGATATTCTCTTTGATAGGATCTCCCAAGAAGATTGCAAAAAGGGATACATTTTAGACGGCTTTCCAAGGACCTTATTGCAAGCACAGACCCTAGATACTCGAATCCCAAAAAAGACAAAGCTCATCGCCCTCAATTTTGCCGTATCCGACGCAATTCTATTAGAAAGAATAACTGGACGTCTTGTCTGTCAAAAATGCGGTGCCCTCTTCCATAAAAAATATTCTCCTCCTAAAGTAACTGGTAGCTGCGACTCCTGCAAAGGCAATCTTTATGTCCGCTCTGACGACAATGAAGAAACTGTTAAAAAAAGACTTAAATCTTATTGGGAATCTTCCTATCCACTCCTTCACTACTATAAAGAAAAAGGCGCTCTCTACGAGATCAACTCCCAAAAGAATAAAGAGGAAGTCTTCAGGGAAGTAGTTTCAACACTTGATCAGATAAATCAATCTGAAGTGAAAATACAGGCAAAATCGCAGTAATGTAATTACTGCCTCGGTACTTCTGCCTTCTGACTTTTGCCTTTTGACTTTACCATAGTCCAATAAACTTCCACCATGCTCCGCCAATGAGCATCCAAATAAGGACGTTCACGACGCTCACGATCCCGCCTATTTTCCACCAGGCGCCTACAGGAACAAATCCTGCTCCATAGAGAATAGGAGCCGGGCCTGAGCCATAATGGGTAAGGCCGCCAAAGAGGTTGCTGAAGATCGCAAGAAGTAGGGCTGCTAGCATGGGAGGAGTTCCGATTGCTACAGCTACCACAAGGAAAGGAGCATACATTGCGCCGATATGTGCCACATTGCTCGCAAAGAAGTAGTGGGAATAGAAATAGAGAAGAGCCAAGATTGAAAAACCTGTTATCCAATGCAGCGTTTGAATAGAAGAGACAATGTGGTTGCTCACAAATCCAGTAAGCCCAAACTTATTCAAAAAAGATGCTAGCGTTACTAGAGAAGAAAACCAGATAAGAGTATCCCAGGCTCCCTTTTCTTGAAGGATTTCTTCCCATTTAAAGACACCTGCCACGAGAAGAATGGAAATCCCCAAAAGAGCAGCGGTCACAGGCTTAACACCGAAGGGTCCCCCAAAAATCCATAGACCGACCAATAGAAGAAAGGTAAAGAACATGAGCCATTCGCTCTTTTTCATTTTTCCTAGCTCTTCGATCTTTTTGGAAGCATAGACCGCAGCGTCGGGAGTTTTCTTAATCTCCGGCGGATAGAGCTTATAGATAAGGAAAGGAACCAAAATAAGGCTGCATAGGCCAGGTACTAGTGTGGCCAAGGCCCATTTTCCCCAGGTGATCTCAATGCCAAGTCCCCTTGCCATTTCACACATTAAAGGATTGCCGGACATTGCGGTAAGAAACATACCGCTTGTAATTGCCGATCCTTGGAAGGCTGCCTTCATTAAAAAAGAGCCTATTTTACGGCTGGAAGGCTGTCCAGGTTCGCTATTAAACGCTTTCGCAAGCGATTTCAAAATGGGATAGATGACCCCACCTGATCTGGCTGTAACGCTAGGAATCGTAGGAGATAGGATAAGATCGGTTAATACAACTCCGTATCCAAGTCCTAGAGTTGTCTTTCCAAACACCTTCATAAAAAAATAGGCAATCCTATTTCCTAGACCTGTACTTACAAATCCTTTAGCGATAAAGAATGCCATGACAATAAGCCAGACCACGTCATTGGAAAATCCGCTAAATGCTTCTTCAAAGGTAAGAGTTTTACTCAAAATGGCAAAAGTCAAAGACAAAAGAGAGACTGCGGCCATTGGCAAAGGCTTTGCGATCACCGCAAAAATCGTCGCAACAAAGATAGAAAGAAGATGCCAGGCCTTCTCAGTAATTCCCTCTGGAACCGGAGAAAACCAGATCATCATGCCAATCGCGATAGAAGTAAGTAATAAAATAGCTTGTTTTGCTTTGCTCCACAAGAGGGCAGCAGATGACAGGGTACCGGATTGAGTTGCCATATGTTTACTCCAAAGGTTGGGTTTTGGTATTATATCCCCTTCTTTTTTTTACAACCAGGGTTAGAATGAATTTTTTTCTTACGCTTCTTGTTGCCTTTAAAATCGCTGTGCCATCTCTTGTAACAATAGAGGAGACGCCTGCGCCTGCCCTAATAGAGCTTCTTCAAGTATGCGGGATAACCCATGATGGAACCCTGGCAGACATCATTGAAAAAACCGGAAATGCTTGGAAACAGCAAGGAAAAGAGCGCTGGGAAATGGAACCTATTCCTGGATTACAAAAAAGAAAAATTTTAGAGCTTCTAGATGAGCTTCATGTCATTGAGGAAATCCCGGCTTCAATTCAAAAATTTGACTATGCTTTTGTTCAAGGCGCTCTTTTAAGCAGGGTCAGAATGAGAATTGCCTTTCTAATCAAACAATGGGAAAGAGGCACAAGATTTGACAAAATAGTCCTTTTAGGAGGAGCAAGAGCTATTAACCCTAAGCTCGAAAGCGAAGCGGAGTTTTTAAATAGAGAAAACCGTTTCCTTCCTATCTCTGAAAATTGGGAGTTTTCCGGAGAATTTCCAAAGACTGAAGCAGAGATGATGAAATTTGTTTACGAACAAGCAGACCTTCCTCTAGAGATGCGAAAAATCCCAGTGGAATTCGTAAATGCTTCTATGGTCCAACTAGATGGCAAAATTTTAAGGCCTTCAAGCAAAGATACTTTTCTAGAGTGGTTAAAAACCGATCCAATGCCGGGAAGCTCTATCTTTATTTCAAACCAACCCTACATTGGCTATCATAATGAAATGATTACGCACATTCTCCCCCCAAAGTTCTCTATCATTACTATTGGACCTAAGGCAGATGAAAGCACTCCCATTGAGGTCCATTTAGATAATCTTGCCCGTTGGTTGGATGAATTAGGAAAAAATTCATCCTTTCGTTATTAAGAGGGAATGGGCAAAAGAAAACGGACTAAAGAAAAGACCAAAAAGCTCAGAAAGCAGTTTACTGCTTCCTTAGAGAGCAAATTAAAAAGCGATTTGGAAAAGCTAGGAAAGGATTGGCAAGATCTTATTTCTAAGAAGGCAGATCCATCAAACAACGATTTTCTAAAAGAGATGGCCCAAGATATTAAACAGCTAAACGATGATGCGATGCTAGCGGAATCCGATGAGGAATTGGGCCCTACTTCGCATATGATCCATGATCTTCTGACAATCCCTTGGGCGCCTCCAGCAATTTCCACGAAAAATTTCCTAGAAGCCTCTATCTCGTTTGAGTTTCAAAAACCTGAGGAATCAGACCTTAGTAATCTTTTAAGCAACTGTAATATTTACAGCACAGTCCTGAACAATCAGTTCATCACGATTCTAGAATCTCTCGAAGAAAGACACTGATTATCTTAGCACAAACTGATCTAAGATCACGTAACTAACGATGATCAAGGCTGCAATAATAGGTCTTGCAGGATGAATCGGGACTGCAACAATTTTTGTGTGTTCGTCTCTATCCCAGCTGGAATCCTTATGGGTCTTGAGCTGAAAAAAGGCATAGAGCATAGCGATTATATTGATGATTGGAATACCTAAAGCAATGCCCCTCACCCAGACCAGAAAGCTTCTTTTGATTGCTGTCTTGTAATCTATTGCCTTTCTCCCTGATTTTATCACTTTTAGCCCAAGCAAGAATTTCCCGGGAGTCCTCCCAAAATACTTTAAGAAAAGCGCTTCGCAAGGAATCCATAAAGCAAAGAGAAATGGTACGAAAAATTTGTACTCTTTAAGAAAAAATCTAGGTGATAGCCAATAGCCTAAGAATAGAAAAACCATTCCAAAAATAGAATAGTCCATCATGCGTGCAAGAAACCGATTCCAAGGATTAGGATGCAGAGCAGTCTGCTTCTCTCCTTTTAAGGGAGGCACTAAAATCTCGGATGGTTCAATTGCATCATTATTTTTCATGGCGGCCTGACGCATGATTGATTCGGTTCATAAGCGCTACATCATTCTTTAGAAAAGGATCGCAAAGAATGATGATTTCTTCCACTTTCTTTTCATCTGCTTTGCGGAAATCATCGTAGAGGCTTTGGGTGGAAACTTTAGAGAGGATCTCTCTTTTTTGAGAAGGTGCTTTTTCTAGATAGACAGCCAACTCTTTCTCCTCTTCAAAAAGGATAATCTTGGCTTTAGGGGCATAGTGTCGGTATTTCATTCCGGGAGATAGAGCTGCTTCTGTTCTTTTAGCCACTTCTATCTTCTTCCCCAATACTGTCTCTATTTCTTCCTTTTTAATAACGCCCGGTCTTAAAAGCATTGGCTCCGGATGCACCAGACTTATGACAGTGGACTCAATCCCCCATTCACATGGCCCTCCGTCTAATACTAGAGGGATCCTCTCTTGAAAGTCCTCGAGGACATGCTCTCTTTTAGTAGGGCTTGGCCTACCCGATAGGTTTGCTGAAGGGGCAGCAATAGGTTCTCCAAGGGTTTGAATTAGCTTCAAAGCAATAGGATGGGAGGGCATCCGAAGGGCAATCGTAGGAAGACCAGCTGAAACAATACTAGGCACCCTGGGGTTCCTTTTCAATACGAGGGTCAAAGGCCCAGGAAAAAAATGTTTTTGTAAGAGGTAGACATCTTCCGGGATCTCAATAGCCAGCAGCTTTATCTCCTCTTCTCTCCCGATATGGACTATAAGAGGATTATCAGACGGTCTACCCTTTAAGGCATAAATTTTTTGAATCGCTTTTTCATCAAATACCCTAGCGCCTAAGCCATAGACGGTTTCGGTAGGAAAAGCAACCACCTCGCCTTTTTGAAGGAGCTCAGCAGCAAGCAAAATTTTCTTTTGATCTATCAACATGGGATATATGATATTTCTCAGAGGTTTTTATGGATAGATCCGTTCCTGTTTTTATTACCATCTATGGGCTTTTAGTCATTGTGCTAGGAATTATGGGATACCAGCAAGCTGCTAGCACTATTTCTCTAATCAGCGGCCTGATATGCGGGATACTGCTCATAATTTTTTCTATCTATATGAGAAAGAGGCTGCCTTTTGCTTATTTCACAGGAGCAGGAATCAGCTTGCTTCTTCTGATTGTTTTTTGTATCCGCTTTGGAAAAACTCTTAGTTTGATGCCAGGTCTTATGGCAATCTTATCGATCATTTCTTTGGTGCTATTAATCACCCAAGGATTGGGACTAACAAGGAAATAACATCACAAGTTGGTTTTTGACAGCGTCAGACAGCTACTGAATTAGAATCCGCCTGCATCGCCCAACTTATTCAAGTTGAGCTCCTTCGGCGCCGGTATAACCTGATTCTAATTCAAAGCGCTTCCTTGTCAAATTCCCAACTTTTGATGTCATTCCCATGTTTTAGAATGTAAACCTAGAAGTAACTAGCTGCCAGTTGATATTTTTGAAAAAGGCATCAATATAACCTGCCCTGTTTAATCCATATTGCGTGATAAAGGCATGTTCCCAGACATCCATGACAAGAATAAGGCTAGATGTTGCAAGCTGGTTGATCTCATGCTCATCCACCCAGCTGTTGATTAGATTGCCTGTATCAGGATCTGCAGCAAGTACTGCCCAGCCGACTCCACGCATCAGGCCAACTGCTTGAAAATCTTTCTTCCAAGCATCATAACTTCCAAACTGTTTCACTAGCTGTTTATAGAGAGAAGACTCCATTGGAATCCTTCCATCCCCACCTAAATTCTCAAAATAGAGCTCGTGAAGCCTCATTCCATCAAATTCAAAACCAAGCCTTCTTTTCAGGGCTGCATATTGATAAGACGAGGACTGACCGTTTTGCCTCATCTGATCCAAAGTGTCCAAGAGATAGTTGGTCTGTTTCACATAGCCCTGGTAGAGCTGAAAATGCATATTCAGCATGGCATCAGTAAAGCCGTCCATGCCAATGATATTGCTAAAATCTCTGGCTGTATAGGGATCTCTAGCGATGCACACATTCGCTAAACAAATCAGGACGAACAGGATCTTTTTCATAAACCTTGAAGGGGGTATTTTAATTCTTTGATCGAACCGATCAGTGCCTCCAGTGTGGTGTACTTTCGGTCTATATAATAATTCAGATCAGGAATGTCATTGTAGACAAACCAACCTCCCGATTCAATCAAAAGCTTTTCCCCTAATTGACTTTCTTCTTTCAGATAGGTCACTACAAAATAAAGAAAAGGCTCTGCTTTGTCATTAAAGAGCATCTTCAACATATTATCAGTGGACTCATCCCCTCTTCGTAAAAGATAAGTGCCCGGCTCATTTGCATCTAATAGGCCTTCCGCTTTTTCTCTATTTATCTTCCCAGCCCAGCCCTTTAGTTTTTCAATTTCATTGGCGAAGAAATCAGAAATAAATCTTAAATCTTCCAAGATTGCCTTTTCAATCGGATCCTTTTCTTGCACTTTTACAGACTGTTTATTCAATAAATCCATAGTGATCTGAACAACTTTCGTTGCCTCATCGCCTAAAGAAGAAAAGATCTCTCTGCCTTTTTCATCAACTATGGAGAATTGATTGCCCGTTTTTTTTGCGTACACCTTTAAATACATAGGCGTCCATTCTTCCTCACTTCCTCCAACCTCTTTGATCTCATCGTAGATCTCGCTGAAATCATTAGGATCAAAAGAAAAGAGCATGGCCCCTTTTTTCTGATTCAGAAGGCCAGAATAAATTCTTTCAGGCTCCCTACTCGGCCTTTTCATGAACACAACGGCCCGAAGCTGTAAAAGATTCAAAACTACTTGACG
>DATIJO010000051.1:0-4508 GCA_035478555.1 Chlamydiales bacterium | reverse complement strand
ATTTGAGAAAAAACTTCACTCTCTTTGGGAATCTCTTAAAGCAAAAGACCGAGAACAGGCAAGCAATCTAGCAAAAGAACTTGAGGGCTTGATCAAAAGCCACCTCCCCAAATCCTTCACTGATCAAACCATCGATCTTATCGGCGCGCTTGCCTTTGCTTTGATTGTTGCCATCCTCATTCGCCAGATGTGGTTTGAATTTTATGTCATTCCCACCGGCTCCATGCGCCCCACTTTGAAAGAGCAAGATTATCTGGTAGTCAGCAAGACAGATTTTGGAATCAATACTCCGCTTCGCACAGAGCATTTTTATTTTGATCCTGACCTAGTTAAGCGTGGAGAGATCGTTGTATTTTCCGGCGAAAATATGGATATCCGGGATGTAAATACAACTTATTTTTATCTCATCCCCGGAAAAAAGCAGTATGTGAAACGCTTGATTGGAAAGCCAGGAGATACTCTCTATTTTTATGGCGGACTTTTGTACGGAATTGATAGCCAAGGGAACGAGATTACCGATTTTCAAAAGCCTTGGTTTGAAAAGATAGAACACATTCCCTTCATCCATTTTGAAGGTAAAGCGATCACTTCCAATACGCCAACAAATGGAATTTTTTCACCTGTACTTCTCTATCAAATGAACGAACCTGTTGCCAAACTGTATGTCACTCCCACAGGTCAGTTCGGCGGAGAAGTGTTGCAAAGAAAAGTCGCAGATTTTGGAGATCTCTGGGGCGTTAAAAATTTCGCAATGGGAGCTCTTCTTACAAAAGAAGAAGCGATAGAACAAGGGCTAACACCTACTGTAGATGCACCTCTTTACTTAAGGATTGTCCATCATCCCACTCTTCATCCCGCTCGTTTGATCAAAGATGAGTACAGCCGTTTGCGTCCGGCCCTATCTTATAGTTATTCTCTGCTGCCTATTTCAGATGTTCAAGCGCAAAACCTATTCCGCCATCTTTATACCTCTCGTTTCCTTGTAAAAAATGGCATCGCATATCGCTATGGAGTAAACCCCAAAGATGCAAACCCTCTTTACCAACCTAAAGTGCAAGATGTTCCAAACGGCACTTACGAATTCCAAGATGGCAATCTCTACCGGATTGGGTTTGCAGGAATTGCCTTAAAACAGCCTCCCACCCATCCGCTCAATCATTATTCTGCAGAAAGAACGAGCCTTTTCTACAATCTAGGAATAGAAATGGACGACCATTTTCTTCCTAAAAGTAAACTCTCGCCTTTTGCGCCTTCTCGTTATGTTTATTTTAGAAATGGCGATCTCTACCTGATGGGCCATCCCATCATTCTAAAAGACGATCCAATTCTAAAGGAACTGGAAACAAATGAAATGAGCAAGGCAGAAAATACCTCTTATGCTCCTTTTGTGGATTCTCGCCCCCCCATCAAAGAAGATGGATCTTTAGACAAAGATTTCATCAAAAAATATGGACTTAAGATCCCTGATAAAATGTATCTGATGCTTGGCGATAATCACGCTTTCAGCTCCGATAGCAGAGTTTTTGGTTTTGTTCCTCAAGGAAATATCAGGGGCGGGCCCAGCTTTATCTTCTGGCCGCCATCTCATCGTTGGGGATCGCTTCCGCAACCATCTCATCCTTGGGTCACTTTCCCCAATATCACTATCTGGTCGCTTTTTGTGATTATTGTTGTGGTGTATGCAATCTATCTAAGATCTAGATTCAAGAAACCACCAAAGTTCTAGAATATAATCGGGACACGGAAACGGAAACGCAAACGGAATTTGACTACCCCGTTTCCGTTACCGTTTCCCGAATTAATTAAAATGCCACGTATTTCAAGGGAAATTGCAAAGTAGAAAGAACTCTAGTTTGTAAAGAAATGGATGGTGCTGATTCTAGAGGTACCATTGTCGCTATCCGCATATCTTCTTTCATCGATTCCATGACAGAGGCGGCAAACTCCTTCGAATGAATAGCAAGATTTAACTCATAATCTCCTTTTCCTTCTAAGCTCTTGTAACCAATGTTCGCGCTTCCTGTTAACACTCTTTCCTCATCAAAAACAAACACCTTCTTATGAAGTGTTACATCAGAGAGGTCGTACTCATATATCTCTACATTCGGCTTCACTCTTCCTTCATAGAGCGCCCGCATGTAATATTTAGAAAGCTCAACAAAGGTGTAATGTAAATAGGGAGAAGAGAGATTAAAGCTATTGCAAATGACCTGTATTTTTACTCCCCTATTAGACGCATCGATCAGGGCTTGCTGAAGCTCTTGACTTGGATGAAAATACATATTGCTGATCACAATGCTCTTCTTTGCGTTTCTGACCTCATTTACGATCTCTTCATGATAGGGATTTTTCTTCTGCTCAGGCCCTGTTGCAAAATAGGCAATTTTTAGATCTTTCGTTTTATTTTTCTCAAAATGAAAGGGTGTTTTTTTAGTCTGATGAAAAGGAATACTTCTTGCAGAGCCTAACTCTTGCGGACTCATACGAAAGATCAGTTTTTCCATTTCAGCGTACAGTCTAGCCCCCATCCCGAAAGGCTTTGGTGAATGAAAGACAAAGTCCATATCCCTAAAACCCGAAGGCCCAACAATCCCCACTAAATTCTGTTTATTTACTCCAATTGGAGTTGTGCCTGCCGGATGATTGGTCCAAGTTCCCACCACTCCGCTTCCTCCAATCATAAAATACTGGCCGTAGTCAATGATCAAAACTTTGGTGTGGTTTGCCGTAATAGAAAGGCCATGCATAGCAGTCGGAAATACTTCCACATGGTCTACGGCTTTAAATCTTTCCGGATATGTCTTACGAAGCAAATCTATTCTATTTTCATTTTCTTTAGTCAGATAGGAAGTGGAGAATATAAGAGAAACCGTTAATTCTTGATTTGCCTTCATCCTATCGCCAATCAGATCAAGCATCTCATCAAAAGGCTTGCCTCCACAGTAGCAACCGGACATGACAATCGATTTTTCCGCTATCCGAATAAGTTCCATCTTCCACTGATAACCATCAGTAGAGTCCCTCGTTGCAATCCCTGAATAGTCATCGTTGTCCAGTTCTCCCATTCTTGGCAGAAGATCGATCTGGCCCTTATTAAAAAGATTTTCCGTGGATGGCGCGACATTGGCATATCCCCTCGCGTAAAGAGAGGACCTTACCGCAAGAAAAATAAACAGAAGAGCTACCGGAATAAAAAAAGCTGAAGTGCTAACAGATAGCACAATCGCTCCAGCAGCCACTAAACCATAAAGCACCGCGCACACAATGGAGTGCACTTTATAGGCTAAGATCTGGCCATCAGTGAATTGATGCTCTCCAAATCCCACCTCAATAGGTGGAGTAGGAATAGAAATTATTCTATTATCTTGTGAAAAAGAATAAATTGTCATAATGTGAAATCATTATAACATAATTATTCTTAACTCTAAATTAGAATAATTAATTTATTGCATTAAATCTTTTATTAAAACGCATTGGATTGACTATCAACCATGGACGACATAGCTCTCTTCAAACTAAAAAAGAGTCCTGCTGCTATTTTTCCAGAAAGCTCAAAAGATGTTTCACTTCCAAAGGACCTAAAATCAAGCTCACGGCGGCGAAATTTCTCTAAAAGAATATCATAAAAATTCACGATAGTATTCTTCTCATCAACCGTATATTCACTGCTTGCGAGAATGGCGTTTTTCGCAATGTTGATCGCCTGGTCCATGTCGACCGAGACACCATAGGTCAACTCTAATTGAAATTTGAAGTCTTTCAGAAATTGGTATAGTTCATCAAAATCAATCTCATCTTGTTCTTCCCGGTATTGCATACCTTCAGGGGTTTCTGTTGGATTGGCTAATAGAAGAGATATAGGAAGAAGACAGACACAAAGAAATCGATTCATAGTAACTCCGGTTATTAGATTTTTATTTAAGGAATTCTATTTCCAGTTACAGGATCTACATAGTAGGGCTTTTCACCATTGGATAACCCATCCATTGCTAAACCTATTCCCGTTGTGATTAATCCAACTCCAGCAGATTGTACTGCAGGGAAAGGGATTACACACATCGAAGCACCACTCAGACAACAGATAAATCCCGCGGCTAGTTTTCCTGGCAATTCAAGAGATGGTTTTTTCTTTTTATTTCCGAAACCCAAGAAATCATTCTCATGGGAGCGAAATTTATCTAAAAGCAAATCATAATAACTAATGATTGTACTTTTTTCATCATTTGAAAATTCAGTGCTCGAGAGAATAGAATTTTTTGCAAGATTGATAGCATCGGTCATTTCGACTGTGACACCATAGCGTAATTCTAATTGAGCCTTGAAATCCTTCATAAACTGTACAAGGTCATCAAAATCAATGGTTTCCTGTTCTATTTGTTGAAGAGAATGATCATCCAATTGTGAAGAAGTTGCAAAATCTAGAAATTCAGTGGGATTGGGAGATCCTAATAAAAGCGATACTGGAATAAGAAAGACGATAAAGATGCGATTCATAATATTACCTAGAG
>DATIJO010000050.1:0-14180 GCA_035478555.1 Chlamydiales bacterium | reverse complement strand
TAACTTGATTACCGTGGCAGCAGAAAATGTGAGCATGGGGGAGATTGCCAAAGTCCATAGAAGAAATGGAGCGGATGTTTATGCGTCAGTGCTTCGTATTGATGAGGACCTGGTCACTCTTCAAGTCTTTGAAAGCACAAGAGGAATTTCTACAGGAGATAAAGTAACCTTCTTAGGAAGGCAGATGCAGGCCCTTTTCTCCAATGCCCTTTTAGGAAGAAGATTAAATGGTGCTGGCGAGCCAATCGATGGCGGTCCTGAAATTGTGGGAATTCCTGTAGATATTGGAACACCCTCTTTCAACCCCACCAAGCGTATTATTCCTAGAGACCTTGTCCGCACCAATATCCCAATGATCGATGTGTTCAACTGTCTCGTCAAATCTCAGAAGATCCCTATTTTCTCAGTAGCAGGCGAACCTTATAACGCTCTCATCATGAGGATTGCAAACCAGACCAGTGCAGATGTTGTCGTCATTGGCGGCATGGGACTAAGGTTTGACGACTACCAGGCATTTATCGACAACGCGGAAACCTCCGGATCTCTTGAAAAGACCGTGATGTTTATCCATCAGGCAACCGACCCCTTGGTGGAATGTCTTTTAGTGCCGGATATGGCGCTTGCCGTCGCGGAAAACTTTGCCACCCGTGGAAAGAACGTCCTTGTTCTTTTTACCGACATGACTGCATTTGCCGATGCGATCAAAGAGATCTCCATTACGATGGACTTAATTCCCTCAAATCGCGGCTATCCCGGCTCTCTCTATTCTGATCTTGCTTCCCGCTATGAAAAAGCGGTAGACATCGAAAATAGCGGCTCTATTACTATTCTAACTGTGACCACTATGCCTGGCGGGGATGTCACTCATCCTATTCCTGATAACACCGGTTATATCACCGAAGGCCAGTTCTATCTCCACGGAGGATCAATTGATCCTTTCGGCTCTCTTTCGAGATTAAAGCAGCAGGTGATTGGCAAGGTCACAAGAGAAGACCACGGCGAAATTGCAAATACCATGATCCGACTCTATGCCGATTCAAAAAAAGCAAGAGAGAGACAGGCAATGGGCTTTAAACTCTCTAGATGGGATGAAAAATTACTCAGATTCTCCTATCTCTTTGAAGAGAGAATGATGAATTTAGCGGTGAATATTTCCCTAGAGCAGGCGTTGGACCTTTCTTGGCAGACCTTGGCTGAATGCTTCTCTCTTTCGGAAATCGCTGTAAAGAAATCCTTAGCGGATAAATATTGGCCTTTAGCAAGTAAAGAGTAGAGAAACCTTCAATGGCTGAAGTAAAGCTTACGAAATCCGAACTTCGAGACCAGCAGAAAAGGCTATCTCAATTAGAAAAATATCTTCCTACCTTGCAATTAAAAAAAGCCCTTCTTCAGATGGAAGTAAGTAATGCAATCGTGGAAATGGAAGAGATAGGACAGTCTTTACTAAAGGCCAAAAACGAGGTATTGGATTTTGCTCCTTTCCTGATGGAAAAGGTCGAATACAATCTCTCTCAATATGCGGAAATAGCCCACGTCCATAAGTCGTATGAAAATGTTGCAGGCGTAGAAATCCCCGTATTTGAAAGGATCGAATTTCAGCCGCCGCAGTATTTCTTTTTTGATACGCCTGTATGGACAGAGGCAGCAATGGTTGTCCTTCGCAAGATGGTTGAATGGAGAGAAAGATTGAATATCTCCCAAGAAAAAAAAAGAGCCTTAGAAAAAGAGCTAAGAGAGGTCTCTATCCGCGTGAACCTCTTTGAAAAAATTCTCATTCCTAGAGCGATTGCAAATATCAAAAAGATAAAAATTTTCTTGGGCGATCTACAACTATCGGCAGTTGCCCAAGCAAAAGTTGCGAAAAAGAAAATCGAAGAGCTGAAAGAGGCAATTTAATGATCATTGACGTCCACAAATACCTCATTTTTGGCGCATCTGTCGATATTGATGCTTTTTTTGAAAAGGCGCAAAAAGCAGGGTTTATCGAATTCATCACTCCCGCTAGAAAAAAGTTAGAAATGACTCCCGATATGCAGACCATTCTGCAGGCGATCAAAATCCTTAAAAAAAGAGAGCATAAAGAACCCGCTCAAAGGGAGACCCCTCTCTCTCCTCTAGCCATTGCGGAAAGGATCGTCCATGCCTATACTAATATGGAAAAGCTGCAGGAGGAGAGAAGGCTTACAGAGATAGAGATCTCCCGCATTCTTCCTTTCGGAGATTTTTCTCAAGATGACCTTGATTTCATAGATAAAGAGGGAAAACGTCTATTGCAGTTTTTCTGCATGAACACTCAAAAAGCAGACAGCGTAAATCTGCCCGAAGAGCTCATCTATGTTGGCACTGAATATGATCTGGATTACTTTGTTGCCATCAACCGAGAAAGAAAGACCTATCCGGGCATGATCGAAATTATTATCGAAAAGCCTCTCCATGTTCTCAGATCCCACTTAGAGCTGATCAGAGAAGAGATTGCCAAGTTTGAAAAAGACTTAAAAATGTTCAGCACTTTTTATGAGCTTCTGCAAGAGACTCTGGTCAAAATGATGAACGACTACCATCTAGAGGCCGCAAAAAAAGAGGTAGAACATCCTTTGAGACCTGGAGTATTTGCGGTCCAAGCCTGGATTCCTGTTACTAAAATTACAGCCTTCCATGGGCTGGTAGGATCTCTTGCCATCCATTTTGAAGAAATTCAAATTGAAAAAGATGAGGTCAAACCAACCTACATGGAAAATAAGGGCTTTTCGAAGATCGGCGAGGACCTTGTACTTCAATATGATGTTCCTGCTGCGACCGATAAAGATCCATCTCCTTGGGTGATCTGGTTTTTCGCCCTTTTCTTTGCCATGATCATTGCAGACGCAGGCTACGGCCTGATCTATCTGATCGTTGCATTAATTATGAAATGGAAGCTAAAACATCTAACAGGCGCCGGAAGACGCTTTTTAAAACTTGTCTTTATTCTCTCCTTTTTCTGCATCGGCTGGGGCCTCTTTACTGCCTCTTTTTTCGGAATTGAGATAGGCCCTGACAATCCCTACAGAAAGCTCTCGCCCATCCACTATCTTGCACAGCAAAAAGCTGAATACCACCTTGAGGTGAAAGATGATGTCTATCAAACCTGGGTCAAAGAGTATCCTAAAGTTGCTGAGGCAAAAGATGGCCATGAGTTTTTAACGATTATCAAAGAAACCAGGGAGGGAAAGGTAAAATTCCTTGCGATGACCGAATTCTATGACAACATTTTAATGGAGCTCTCCTTGCTTGTAGGCATGATCCATATTATCCTTGCATTCGCAAAGCAGATCCTTCGCAATTGGGCAGGATTCGGATGGATTCTCTTTATTATTGGCGGCTATCTTTTTTTCCCATCTATCGTCAATGCGACAACTTTAATCAATGTTTTAGGGATCGTATCAAAACCGGTAGCTTTTAAAATAGGTGAGCAGCTTCTTTATGGAGGGATTGGTCTAGCCATACTAGCTGCGTTCATCCAAAAAAGATGGGGCTTCGCTCACGAGATCATGAACGTTGTGCAAATCTTCGCCGACATCCTTTCTTACTTGCGTCTCTATGCATTGGCGCTAGCCAGTATGATCGTGGCCGATACTTTCAATGCAATTGGCTTATCCATCGGGCTTGTCGTTGGAATTGTAATTATTATCTTTGGGCAAGGAGTGAACCTTCTCTTAGCTACCATGGGAGGGGTCATTCACGGTCTTCGCCTTAATTTCCTTGAATGGTACCATTATTGCTTCGAAGGTGGAGGAAAACTCTTTAATCCCTTACGATTAATCAAAAAAATATGAAAAAGGAGAACTAAAATGGACTTAGGCATGATAGGGCCTGGAATCGTCTTAGGACTGGGATGCTTAGGCAGCTCGATCGGATGCGGAATTGCAGGTATGGCGTCACACGGCGTAATGACAAGAGTAGATGAAGGCCACGCTAAATTTATCGGTATTTCTGCGATCCCTTCTTCCCAATCGATTTATGGCTTCGTACTCATGGTCCTTATGAAAAACTCTATTCTAGCAGGTACCCTTAACCCGGTCGCTGCAATTGGTATTGGCTTCTTTGTGGGAATCGCGATCATGGCCTCTTCCATTTTCCAAGGAAAGTGTGCTGCAACCGCTATCCAGGCGACTGCTAAACAACCCTCTCTTTTTGGTAAGACCTTTGCAGCCCTTGCAATCGTAGAATCGTTTGCGCTTTTCGCGTTCGTCTTCGCCATCCTCATCATTTAGAGAAGAAAATTAGCAGGGATGAAAAGAAGGAAATTAGCAGGGATGACAGGATGAACAGGATAGAGGAAAAAAACTAAAATTTCCTATTTTTATATCCTGAATATCCTGTTATCCCTGCTAATTCTCTCTCCTTCTATCCTTGCTATTTTTCTCTATTCAGCTTTATAGAAATAATTATGAAGACACGGATAGAGAGAGATTCGCTGGGAGAAGTACATGTTCCAGCGGACAAGTATTACGGCGCGCAGACTGAGCGATCAAGAGAGAACTTCTTGATTGGCGGTGAAAAAATGCCGATCGAGGTCATCCATGCTCTCGCAATTATCAAAAAGGCAGCCGCCATAGTAAATAGCGAATTAGGCCTTCTTCCTAAAGAAAAAAGAGATCTGATCGTTCGTGCTGCAGATGAAGTGGTCTTGGGAAAATGGAATGAACACTTTCCTTTAGTTGTCTGGCAGACTGGTTCCGGCACTCAGACCAACATGAATGTAAATGAGGTGATCTCAAATAGAGCAATTGAACTGGCGGGAGGAAAATTAGGCACTAAAGAGCCGATCCATCCTAATGACTACGTTAATATGTCCCAATCTTCCAATGATGCCTTCCCTTCAGCCATGCATATTTCCGCGACTCTTTTGATCCGAAAAAAACTTCTTCCCCATCTCAATACTCTTCGGGAAGCATTAAAGGCAAAAGCAGGAGAGTTTCGAGAGATAATCAAAACCGGTAGGACCCACTTAATGGACGCGGCGCCTCTAACTTTGGGCCAAGAATTTTCCGGATATGCCGCACAGATCGAATACGGGATCAAAGCAATCGAGAAAGGGCTGAAAGGCCTATCTGAACTTGCTTTAGGCGGCACAGCCGTAGGGACAGGCTTAAATGCTCCACCAAAATTTGGAGAAAAGATAGCGGCAGAGATCAGCGAATTAACAGGCGAGCATTTTGTTTCAGCAGCCAATAAATTTCAGGCCCTTTCTTCTCAAGATGCTATTTTAGAAATGAGCGGAACTCTTAGGACACTCGCAGCATCGCTTATGAAAATCGCAAACGATATCCGTTGGTCTGGATCTGGCCCTAGATGCGGGCTTGCAGAGCTATTTCTTCCCGCTAATGAACCGGGCTCTTCGATCATGCCAGGAAAGGTAAACCCCACCCAAAGCGAAGCCCTCACGATGGTAGCTATCCAAGTCATCGGCAATGACATGAAAATCGCATTTGCAGGCTCGCAAGGAAACTTTCAGCTAAACGTCTTTATGCCTCTCATCATTTTTAATCTTATCCAATCGATCCACCTTCTTGGCGACAGCTCTATCAATTTCACAAAAAAATGCATCGTTGGACTCAAACCCAACTTAAAAAAGATCAAAGAAAATCTGGACAGATCCCTCATGCTAGCTACCGCTCTTAACCAAGAAATAGGCTATGACAAAGCAAGCCAGATTGTCAAAAAAGCTTACACGGAAGATATTACGTTAAAAGATGCGGCCCTCAAACTTGGCCTACTTACTGCTAAACGTTTTGATGAAATCGTAGACCCCAAGAAAATGATATGAACCTATCCGCAAAGTTTAAGCATTTGCTTTTTATGCCTTTTTCGCCATATTTTGAAATCGCTTCTCGATCTACTTTTTCAAGTATGTCCCTCAAAGCGATTTCAAAATCTGACAAAAAATACATCAAAAATCAAATATTTCTACTTTGCGGATAGGTTCATGAAAAGAAAAAGCTATTACTCCATCGGAATCATTGTTGTACTTGCAGTCTATGTCTTTGCCCATACGGCTGAAACCCGTAAAGCAATGGCAGCTGTTGAACAAGTACAAGTAGAAAATAATCCTGAAGCAAAAAGGGGAAAATACACGGTCACTGTTCGGGTAAGAGACGATGCGTGGAACAAGGTTCGTGTAGAAAGCGCCGTTTTAGAAAATCAGGATATTCCTCTGCAGCATAAGGCGAATCTATTTGGGGTCAAAGGAACAGCCTTTGTTCGGCTAAATCCGGGAGAATATACCCTCCGCTGGACCATCACAAAGCCATCATCAAAAGGAAATAGAATCACCCTTTCATTTCATAAAAACGTTAGGGTGAAAAAAAATGACCGCCTAGTTGTGATACGTGGTCAGCATGCTTATATTTATTAGAAATTAGGACAACAATTTGCGTCACAGCCTTGGCAATTACTTGCGCTGCAACAATCCCCTAAGCATTTAGTTACTTCATGGCAACAACCTTCGCTGCACTTTAAACAGTCAGCACAGTCTTGAACTGATGGGGAAGGTGCGCACGAAGGACATCTATTGGGACCTGGGTCTCGGTTACAAAGATAGCTGTACCACACTACATTACGCATGAAGTCGCATGCCCTACCAATCCCATCAAAGAGAAAGATAAGGGAGTGGCCAATATAATATAGGCTATCATCGCAGTTATGTCCGGTATCAGTGCCCATTTTATATTCGAATGGAAGAATCAATGCAGAACCTAATGTAGCTGCTGCCCCTGCGATCGTCAAACCTATCCAGAGAGCCTTCATAGCTGCACCAACAGCAACTACGGCAAGACCGCCAGTAAAGAATGTAGCTAATCCAAGTACTGCAACAGTGGCAATGACAACAAGAATTTTCGCGCAAACTCTAGCATTGGAATTGCTATCTAGACAGCATTCAGCCGGAGGTGTCTGTTCTACTTCAAGAGCTCTAAAAGCCACTTGAGAAGTTTGAGAGTCATCTTCCCCAATCGTTGCTCTTTCTGGAGATAAGCAACCACAACACTCAAAAGAGGTGGGGAGCTGTTCTGTTGTAGGGCCATGATTTGCTTGTGCGTCTAATTGTGCAAAATATGCATCTGAAGCACTCATATTTGCTCTTACTGCTGCCATAATTATACTTCCTTTTAATTTTTATAAGAAAATTATAAATATTATAAACGTAATAATTTTATAATTCAATATAAATTAATAAAAAAATATAATATTAAAAAATTTATGTATTAATAGTTAGTCCGATTTTAGATAAAATGAAACGGCCGACTAAGAGGGGATGTAATAAAAAATATTTGAATAAGGTTCTATAATTGACCGAGGTGAGGGTCCTTTGGATCAGCGGCCCATTTTGATAGGCCTCCTGAATCCATTCTTTATAGGGCGGGGGAAGGAGCTTAGGAAGCGCATTAAGAGGGAAGAATTTTACTGCTTTACTCTCATCAGAAAGAGTGGCTTCACCTGTTACAATCCTACATTCAAAAAGATGGGTAAACCTGGCCATTCGGTTGAGAGGGGAATATTCGCCGACCTTTCTTATGATCTCAGCTGAAAACCCGGTCTCTTCTAATACTTCACGGATCACACCGGCTTCGGGCTTTTCACCTTCTTCTAAGCCGCCTCCGGGAATGACCCAGACAGGAACATCTCTTCTTTGGATGAGAAGGACAGATCTTCTCTTCTCATCAAAAATTACCCCAATGACACTCTGATCCATACTTTTTTTAAATGGTTAAAAGAAGGATACTTTTTTCATGAGAATTTTCCTAGCCATCCTTCTTCTTTTACTATCCAGTTGCTACAAAGACCATCTCTATGTGCAGCAGGAAAATGTGGATGTAACCTTTTTGGCAAGCTATTGGGTAAGAACTCCTGACCCTAGACTTGCGCATCCTCCAAGAGGGCAAAGGCTGCTGATTGGATGGGATTTTCCCTATAGCTTATTCTCTCAAGATCTAACTCTTAAAACCACGGTTAGGTTCTGGGATAACGAAGAGAAAGTAATCGAAGAGCATGTGAATTATAGAAGAGGCTCCACAGCCTATTCCTTTTCAGAAGCGGATAGAAATAAGATCCTCACCTACAAAGTGGAGGTTGTCACAGATGACGGCGAGATTGCAGAAACATGGAAGCATCATTTTTGGACAGAACGCATCGTAATATCCGATGAAAGAAGTGAATGACCGAAAAAGATCAGCTTTTCGGTTTCTTCCCAGCCGAGGCAGCTGTCGGTTACAGAAACACCAGGCAATAGTTTTTGTTTAAGTGTTTGTTTTCCTGTTTGAAGATAGCTTTCAAGCATAAGTCCCATGATGGCATCGTTACCATTTGCAACTTGTTCTACAACGGATGTAAAGCTAATTGTCTGCTTTTCCGCTATCTTTCGGGAATTGCCGTGAGAGCAATCTACCAAGAGCCTTTCTTGGCTTCTCTCTTTCATCTCTGTTACAATCCCTTCCATAGAAATAGGATCAAAATTAGTAGTTTGATCTGATCCTCTGAGAACAAGATGGCAAAAGGGATTGCCGGAGGTAGAAATTTTTGCGATCCTCCCTTCATTATCAATCCCGATATGGGAATGGGGGATAGATGCGCTCTCTACCCCGTCCAATGCTAATTCAATATTTCCATCTACCGAATTTTTAAACCCTATAGGAAATGTTAGGCCTGAAGCTAGTTGGCGGTGGATTGGAGAGGCAGAAGTCCTTGCCCCAATGAACCCCCAAGTAATGAGATCTTCTATATAAGGGGTAAAGAGGGGATCTACCAATTCGGTGGCAGTAGGCATGCCCATTTCTGCAAGTTCTAGGAGAAGTTTTCTGGACAATGCGATCCCTTTCGCTGTCTGGTAGCTGCCATCTAAAAGAGGATCATAAATAAACCCCTTCCAGCCGGTTTTAGTGCGGGGTTTTTCTACGAAGACCCTCATGACAATATAGAATTTATCTTGTACTTGACTTAAGAGTTCTTTGAGGAGCAATGCATATTCGATCGCTTCCTTGTAGTTATGAATGGAACAAGGCCCGATTACAAGTGCAAGTTTAGAATTTTTTTTTATCAGGATCTGGCGAGAGATAGCTCTACTTTCTTCAATAAATTCTTTTGCTGTAGCAGAGAGCGGATAGTCAGCTTTTATAGAAAAAGGGCTTGGTAACTTCATCATAAAGAAATATTGCCATAGTTCTAGAAAAGAATGGAGGACAAAAAATCTACCTGGTCAGTATCATTTGGCATTTAATTCTAGGAATTAGCAATGGAAACTTTACTCCAAAGAATGGAAAACTGGGTTTGGGGCGCACCGCTTTTAATCCTTTTATTAATCGTCGGCCTCTACCTTACCTTTATTTTGCGGGGAGTGCAGTTCCGCTATCTTTTCTATTCAATCAAGCTTGCCTTTACTAGACAGGATGATGGGGCACAGGGAGATATCAGCCATTTTCAGGCTTTGATGACGGCTCTGGCAGCAACCATTGGTATTGGTAGCATCGCAGGGGTGGCTACAGCGGTCTTTGCAGGCGGCCTTGGTGCTATTTTCTGGATGTGGATTTCGGCATTGCTCGGCATGGCTACTAAATTTGGGGAAGCTATCCTTGCCATTAAATATAGGATAAAGGACGAGAAGGGCGAGATGTGCGGCGGCCCTATGTACTATTTAGAGCGTGGCCTGCAAATGAAATGGCTCGCTATCTTCTTTGCCATTTTTGGCGCGCTTGCTGCCATTGGTACAGGGAATATGGTCCAGGCCAATTCCGTATCGCTTGCTTTAGGAGAACTCCTACAGATCGACCCTTGGGTCTCAGGAATTGTTTTAGCAGCAGTCACAGGAGTTACCCTTTTTGGCGGTATTAAGAGCATAGGCAAAGTCTCCAGCGTATTAGTTCCTGTAATGGCTGTTTTTTACATCGTTGGCGGCCTCATTATCCTTCTTCTTCGCATCAATGAAATCCCAGCCGCCTTATCTTTGATTATTAAAAGCGCTTTTACCGGCCAAGCAGCCTTTGGCGGATTTTTAGGCTCTACCATGATGATGGGGATCCAATTTGGTATTTCAAGAGGCGTATTCTCTTCTGAAGCAGGCTTAGGCAGCGCCCCCATTGCAGCAGCCGCAGCCAAGACCGACGTTCCAGGAAGACAGGCCCTTGTCTCAATGAGCGGGGTCTTTATCACCTCATTTATCGTCTGTTCTATCACAGGCCTTGCCATTGCAGTTACTAATGTGCTCGGCGGCTCCGGCCCGGATGGAGTTCCTTACAACGGCTCGGTATTAGCCCTAAAAGCTTTTGATTCTATCCTCCCGGGAGGAGGCGTAGTAGTTACCATCTCTTTAATCCTCTTTGCCTACTCTACGATCATAGGCTGGGCCTATTACGGAGAAAAGTGCATGGAGTATCTCTGCGGGGTCAAAATCGTCCCCTGGTACCGCCTGCTTTTTACCGCTGCTCTAATACCCGGCGCAATCATGGGCCTTCAAACGGTCTGGAGTTTTGCGAATATCATGAACGGCCTTATGGCCTTCCCTAACCTGATCGGCCTATTTGGACTCTCATCAGTCATTCAAGCTGAGACCAGGTCCTTCATCTCTCTTCTAAAAAAAGAGAGAAGAAAGGAAAGGATTGTAGGGTGAAAGCTCTAACGCTGCTCATTTTTTTGCAGCTCCTTTAATGGCAAATATACCAATAGAAGAAAACATGATCTTGGAATGGAAAAAGACTGACATTTTATCTAAAGATCTCGCGGAATTTAAGAAAAATGTCTGTGAGCTTGCCTGCAATACTTTAGTTCCTAAAGAAGTAAAATTCCTTCAAGTTTTCCCTCAAGCCGTAACACAAGAGATGTTCTTAAGGCCTTGCGCCCCTTTATTTGACAAAGGCATAGAAAATGTCGATTGGGCGAAAGTAAGTGATACCATTCACTCCACTATGAAACAGTTTTATTTAGCGGATATCTCCACTTTTGGCGAGTCCCTCTTAAAACCTCTTATGCAGGATGTTTATTATCTCGTATCAATAAAAGAAAAAGAAGAGCTCTTAGGTTTTGCTATGTTTGCGGTAACCCCCGCTCTTCCTTCTGGCCATGTGAAACTAATCAACCTCGCAGTACTTCCAAAAGTGAAAGAACTAGATAAGCTATTAATGAACTCTATTTTTAAAATATTGCCCGAATCAAAAACCGTTTTTCTCTATACCCGTCCTACCAATACTGAAGACATCCAAAGCTACCTCAGTTGGGGATTTAAGAAAGATGCTTCACCTGTCAATGATCCCAATCATAAGGTGAATAACGACTATTTGCTGTACTTAGAATACACTATCTCAGAAAGACGTGGATCATAAGATCTGTTACGAAGTGAGCAAACACTCCAGCAAAAAATCCTCTCCTGAAATAAAGCCAGCCAAAGACAATCCCAGGAACAGTATTTAAGAGTAGGATTCTGAAGAGCTCAAACCCTGAGGGTGAGGGCATGATTTTAAAAAGGGCAGGAGTATGTCCAATGGCAAATATCAAAGCGGCTACAATGATAGATGTCCAGATAGCTAGTGTTTTCTTTGTAGATACCTTTCTAAAGAGAAAATAGATCAGAGTTGCCAGGAAAAGGCGGCAAAGCACCTCTTCATTTAACCCACCATAAAATGATGCTAAAAAACCCGCCCAAGCAGGAGGTTTAAAACTGGTGGCAGCAAGAGGGGAATGAGCAAAAAGCGTCTTCTCCAGAAGAACAAGTACTCCTCCTACAATGAATCCAGCAATCACTCCTGGAAGTATCATGGGTTTGACAGGGCCAAAGGGATGAATATCAACTCTTTTGAGCAGTAGATAACTTACCCAGCATACTATCCCAAAAAGAATTGCTGGCTGGATCAAAGAGAGTAGGAATATTTTAAGATCTACACTAGGAATAAGACCGAGTGCATGTACATAGGGCAGCACTGCAATACTTGCAAGTACACAGCAGATCCATAAAAGAATGAAGAACTTCTTCTGCATAAAACCTCTTTGCATTCCAAAATGAAAAGCATAGAAAAAGAAAAAATACTGTGCAATTTTTATATCTGAAGAAGCTTCTTTTCTAGCTCTTTGAGGGCAAGCTCGGCATCGGCCAGGCTATCGGTCATTTTGCTGATGACCTCTCTTGGAGCTTTTAGCCTAAATTCAGAGTTATCGAGATTATTTTGTAGAGAAGAGATGGTCTTCTTGAGCTTTTCGCTCTCTTTTATCAAACGGTCTTTTTCTTGCTGGCGAAGCTGTGCAGGGAGGGGAACAAATAGCTTTAGACCTCTGACTACAGCAGTAGAGCCAAACTCTTGGTGGTTTTTTCTTACATCATCATGGAAGAAAAGATGGCCAATTTTAAGAAGGGAGGTGATGAAGGCTCGGTTTTCTTCCGCAATCTCTCTATCATTATCACCTTTATCTCCTACAAGAATAAGATCGGTAGGTTCTCCAAGAGGGATTTTGAGTTCTGCGCGGATGTTGCGGACAGCATGGACGATCTCGCTCATGAGGGCAAAGGAGGCTTCTACTTTGGGATGGATATCCTTCTCATGAGATTCAGGGAAGGGGGCAACGATACAGGCCTCTTTTTTCAAAGCGGCAAGTGCATCTTTAACATAGAACTCATCACATGTTTCTTCATTAGATAGATTATGGAAGAGGGCTTTGATATGAGAGAAGATCTCTTCCGTAATGAAGGGGGCCATGGGATGAAGAAGTCTGGTTACCGAGAGAAGAACAACAAGAAGAAGGCGTTGTTTATTTGCGCGAAGGGATTCATCCCCTTCCTTGCCAAAGAGAACAGGTTTTACAAGCTCTACATAATAGGCGCAGAAGTCTTTCCAGAAGAACTCATAAGAAAGCTGGGCAGCTTTATCAAAGGCATAGTTATCTAAGTGTTTTCTTACATCCAGAATGGTTCTATTCAATACTGATAAGATCCATTTGTCTTCTAAAGTAAGAAGATGTTTGTCGATGCCTTTTTTAAGAATAGCAAGATCTAGCTTTTTGCCATTTTCTGGAACAAGATTCATGAGTACAAAGCGGGAGCCGTTCCAGATCTTATTGGCAAAGTTTTTGAACTCTTCAAACTTTCTTCTATCCAAGTCGATCTGTCTTGCAAAGGTCACAGAGGAGGCAAGGGCCATTCGCATTGCGTCTGTTCCATAGGAGCTAATGATCTCCAATGGATCGATGATGTTACCCTTGGTTTTGGACATCTTTTCCCATTTTGAGATCACATCTTTCGGGATTGGCTCTCCCATATCATATTTCAAACGCTCGTTAGCGGGCAAATACACTGCTCCTCTATCGGTTTCTCTCCAATAGGATTTTCCATAGATAAGACCATGGATAAAGGTCTCATGAAAAGGAACATCTCCCATGAGATATTCACCCATCATGATCATGCGGGCAACCCAAAAGAATAGAATGTCATGGCCGGTAACAAGGACCGATGTGGGATAGAACTTCTCTAGCTCAGGGGTTTTCTCAGGCCATCCTAAAGTGCTAAAGGGCCAAAGAGCGGATGAGAACCAGGTATCTAGAACATCCTCGTCTTGTTTCCAGTCCTGGGGATGTTTTTCAACCTCTTTGGGAACGCCTTCTCCCTCATAGCAGATGATCTTAGTGGGATCTTTGACATTGTACCAGATGGGGATGCGGTGGCCCCACCAGAGCTGTCTAGAGATGCACCAGTCGCGCAAGTTTTCAATCCAATGAAAGTAGGTATCATCCCAATGTTCAGGTACAAGCTTCACCCGTTTTTTCTTCACAGCGCTAAGAAGTTTCTTTTTAAATGGCTCCATCTTGATGAACCACTGTTTAGAAAGATAGGGCTGAACAACCGCTTTAGAACGGTAAGAGATCCCTACACGAAGCTTATACGGCTCGATCTTTTCTACAAGGCCAAGTTCTTTCATCTTCTCAACGACTGCTTTTCTAGCCTCTTCAATGGTAAGTCCCTTAAATGGACCGCCGTTTTCATTGATCCTTCCATCGGGGGTGAGGATATTGATCATGGGTAGGCTATGCCTGAAGGACATCTCATAGTCATTTGGATCATGGGCAGGGGTGATTTTTACCGCGCCTGTTCCAAACTGAGGATCTACATAGTCATCGCTAATAATGGGAATTGGCCTGTCCATGATAGGCAAAATGAGGGTCTTCCCAATCAG
>DATIJO010000049.1:0-5293 GCA_035478555.1 Chlamydiales bacterium | reverse complement strand
CCTATTTCTTTTTTTCTTATTTTCTCTTTTGATCATTCAGTTTTATAAGCTCCAAGTGAATGAGGGAGAAAAGTGGACCAAATTGGCAGGCCAGCAGCATGAGCTTGTGGTGACAGAGCCATTCAAACGGGGAAGCTTTTATTCTAGTAATGGTAAGCCGCTCGCGGTGGATATCCCCAAATGCCATCTCTATATTGATCCGGATGCATTTCCTGAAGAGGTAAAAGATGTGGCTGCAGAAAAGATCGCAGGCTTTTTCTTCCTGAAGGGAAAAGAAAAGACAAGGGTCCATGAAGAGTTCCATAAAAAGAGCAGAAGCAGAAGGCTGATACTATGGCTGGACAGCGAGATGCAGGGGAAGATTCAAAAATGGTGGGCGGATTTTGCGAAAGAGAGAAAGCTGGCAAGAAATGGGATTTTCTTTGTCCACGATTATAAAAGAAGCTATCCCTTTGGTTCTCTATTAGGTCAGCTACTACATACAGTTCAGGAAGATAAGGATGTTCATACTTTTCAAGGGTTTCCTACAGGTGGATTGGAGCTTCAATACAATAATTATTTAAAGGGTAAATTGGGGAAGAGAACGTTCCTTCACTCTCCTAGCCATCCTTTGGACAAGGGAAAAGTGACAGAAGTTCCGCAAAATGGCTCGGATGTCTATCTGACGATCAACCATCATTTGCAGGCGATTGCGGAAGAAGAGCTAGCAAAAGGCGTAGCTAATGCCGGAGCGAAAGGCGGCTGGGCTGTTTTAATGGACCCCTATACGGGGGAGATTTTAGCTCTTGCGCAGCATCCTCCATTTGATCCTAGAAACTACCGTAACTATTTTAATGATCCATCTCTTCAGGAAGAGACCCATTTAAAAGCGATCTCCCATGCTTTTGAGCCCGGATCAATTTTTAAGCCGGTCTCCTATGCCATTTTTATGATTGCAAATGAGGAGCTGAAAAAGAGCGGTAAGAAGCCAGTCTTTGTTCCGGGTGAGATGATCCCTACTGCCTCAGGCAGATTTCCGAATACTAGTTTTACTTTGAAAGATGGCAGGACGCACGCCTATATGAATATGTATATAGCGTTGCAAAAGTCTGCCAATATCTATCCGGGCAAGATTGTCCAAAAGGTGATCGAATCCTTAGGAGATGAATGGTATCGAAATGTTTTAGTTGAAAGATTTGGATTTGGAAAAAAGACAGGGATTGCCTTTCCCTCGGAGACTCCCGGAATGGTTCCAACTCCCGGAAAGCTTCATCCCAATAAAAAGCTAGAATGGTCTACGCCTACTCCCTATGCCCTGATCATGGGCCATAATATTTTAGTGAACTCCATTCAGATGGTGAAATTCTACGCAATGCTCGCAAATGGCGGCTTTGAGGTGCAGCCAACCCTTTTGAAAAAAATTGTCTCGGGAGATAATGTCCTTGTGGATGAGACCCCAAAGCATGTGATGGGCAAACGAATGCTTAGCCCTGAGATGGTACAGGAAATTGTTAAGGGCATGAGATTTGTGACTAAATTGGGCGGGACAGCAAGGCGTGGGGACATTAAAGGCTATACAGAAGCCGGAAAATCCGGATCGTCTGAAAAAATCATTGGAGGGAAATATTCCAAGGAAAAATTTATCTCCTCTTTTTGCGGTTTTGCTCCTGCTAAAAGACCTAAAATAGTGATGATGGTGACGGTGGATGAGCCGGAAGTGAAGTTTATTCCGGAGGCAGGGAAAAATTATCTGGGAGGGGTTTGCGCATCTCCCATTTTCAGAGAGATTGGAGCTAGAACCTTATCCTATATGGGAGTTGAGCCTGATGATCCTGGAAGTTTACCCGGCAGCCCTGAAAAGCCTGAATGGTCAAAAGAAGTAAAAGAGTTACAAGAGTTATACAACAAGTGGAATGTCAATGAAGTTAAAAACTCTCTTTAAAGATCTGGAAGTTCAGTTTCATGGGTCTAAAGAAACTGCGATCACAGGGATCGCATCTGACTCCAGAAGGGTTTCCATGGGCAATCTCTTTATTGCAAGAAAGGGAGATACCTATGATGGCAATCAATTTTTAAAAGATGCTGTCCAAAATGGAGCCGCTGCAATTCTGACGGATATTTTAGATCCATTTTTGGGGAAAGTGACCCAAATCATTCATCCAGATCCTGCCTTTATTGAAGCCTCTCTTGCAGCGAAATTTTATGAATACCCATCTCTTGACCTTGAAGTCATAGGCGTTACGGGTACGTCCGGAAAAACCACAACTACATATTTGATCCGGCATATATTGAAAAACTGCGGACTGATCGGCGGGGTGGAGTGTTTGATTGGAAATACCCGCTATGATTCTACTCATACAACGCCTGATGCGATTGCTGTGCAAAAAATGCTACGAGAGATGAAATTACATGGATGTAGTAGCGCTGTAATGGAAGTTACCTCGCATGCACTGGAGCAAAGAAGAGTTTCAAATACTAGGTTTTCTTTTGCGATCTTTACCAATCTCACGCCTGAGCATCTGGACTATCATAAAGACATGGATAGTTATAAGCGGGCCAAGCAAAAACTCTTTCTCATGCTAGATCAAGATGCTTGTGCAATTGTTAATGCGGACGACCTTTATGCAGAAGATATGCTGAAGGTCTCAGCTTCTGAAAAAATGACCTTTGGGATCGAAAGACAAGCGGATGTAATGGCAAAAAAAATCGCTTTACACGCCAATGGTATGACCTTTGATGTGGAGTACAAAAAGGAGAAGCTTCCATTCTCCTCAACTCTTATTGGAAGGTTTAATGTCTCAAATATTCTAGGAGCGGTTGCTTTTGGATTGAAAAAGGGCATTCCATTAAAAGAATTGAAAGAAAAAATCGCAAGCTTTCAAACTGTTCCCGGGAGATTGCAAAGAGTGCCAACAGATAAAAAGACAGTATTTGTGGACTATGCCCATAAACCCGATGCGCTCTTAAAGGTCCTAAAAACTTTGCGGGAAATCAGCCAAAAGAAGATGATCACGATCTTTGGCTGCGGAGGAAACCGCGATAGGTTGAAGAGGCCAATGATGGCAAAGATTGCTGAAGAGTATTCGGATATTGTGATTGTTACATCCGATAATCCCAGAAATGAAGAGCCTGAGGCGATTGTAAGTGAAATTATACAGGGCTTCCAAAAGAAAGGTTATTTAGTGGAGCTAGACAGAAAGCTTGCGATACAAAAGGCCCTTACTTTAGCGGACAAAGAAGATATTGTTCTCATTGCTGGAAAAGGCCATGAGAAGATGCAAATTTTTGCGCATAGAACTATACCCTTTGATGATGTTCAAGTAGCACAAACACTTATGAACCCATCCCATTAAAATTCTCTATGATATTTTGTTTCTTTTCGGCATTTTTAAAAGATCTTCTCGAAGCCATATTTATCTTCGAATATTGACTTCTCGAAGATCTTTGAAAACTGAACGAAAATAAATCAAAATCTCATGGATAATTTTAAAGAGATAAGTTCATGCTCTTAAGGATCATTCTATTTCTTCTCCTTTGCAGCTCTACTTTTGCTGCACCCGCCAAAAAAAAGGTGGTCTCTGGTCAAAATGCTCCTTTGATCGTTTTGGATGCAGGGCATGGGGGCTTAGATTTAGGAGCAAAATCCCGTAAACCTTTTTGCGAAGAGAAAAGAGTAGCTTTACGGCTTGCCCAACTTGCGAAGAAAAACTTAAGCGAGATGGGATACCGTGTACTTTTGACCAGAACAACAGATGTCTTTCTTCCTTTGGCAAGAAGGGTAGATATTGCCCATCAGTCAAGATGTTCTCTTTTTGTAAGTCTTCACTTTAATTCTTCTCCCAATAAAGAGGCCCATGGGATCGAGATCTTTTATCATGAGAAGGAAGAAGAGGCAAAAATATCTGCAGCCTCAAAACAGCTGGCCTCTATTCTTCTAGATGGTATTGTAAAAAAAACTGAAGCCAAGTCCAGAGGAGTAAAGAAGGGCAATTTTTTTGTCATCCGCGAGTCTAAAGTTCCGGCAGTGCTTATCGAGGGTGGGTTCATTTCCAACCCCTATGAAAGAAATCTCCTTACCAAGAAAGAATACATAGAAAAGCTTGCTAAGGGAATATCGGATGGAGTAGATCAATATATAAAGACAAATCGTCCTCGGCGCGAATTGAACGCGCGACCTGCCGCTTAGGAGGCGACCGCTCTATCCACTGAGCTACGAGGACATAGAGGGCAGTTAGTATACATAAGGATAATGTTTAATGGCAAAACTTGCTGATATCGGGTTAATAGGACTTGCAGTCATGGGTCAAAATTTAGTGTTGAACATGGCAGATCATGGGTTTACGGTCGCAGTCTTTAATCGCACCGTCACTAAGGTAGATGATTTTTTGAAAAAAGAGGCCAAAGGAAAAAATGTTACCGGTGGACATACCTTAAAAGAATTTATTGGCCAACTGAAAAAACCTCGCAAGGTCATGCTGATGGTCAAAGCCGGCGATCCTGTGGATGAGTTCATTGACCAATGTGTTCCTCTTCTAGAAAAAGGGGATATTATTATTGATGGGGGAAATAGCCATTACACCGATACGCAAAGACGCTTTGATGCGCTTAAATCCAAGGGGATTTTATTTATTGGAACAGGCATTTCCGGCGGAGAAGAAGGAGCAAGACATGGCCCTTCCATTATGCCTGGCGGAAGTAGCGAAGCTTGGAAAGAGGTAAAAGATATTTTTCAAAAGATCGCTGCAAAAGCAGATGGCGAACCTTGCTGCGATTGGGTAGGAGAAGGCGGAGCTGGCCATTATGTAAAGATGGTCCATAACGGTATCGAATATGGCGATATCCAACTGATCTGCGAAGCTTATGATCTTATGAAACGGGGATTAAATCTTTCTAATAGTGAAATGGGAAAGATCTTTGCCGATTGGAATACTCGTGAGCTTGATAGCTATTTGATCGAGATCACTTCTCAAATCTTTAATAAGCTAGATACTGACAACAAACCTCTTCTCGATAAGATTTTAGATACGGCAGGACAAAAGGGGACAGGCAAATGGACTGCAGAAAGCGCTCTTGATTTAGGAATGCCGGTGACCTTGATCGGAGAAGCGGTCTTTGCTAGATGTTTATCTGCCTTAAAAGACGAAAGGGTTGCGGCAAGTAAAATTCTAAAAGGTCCAAATAGCACTTTTTCCGGTGATAAAAATAGTTTTATTAAAGCAATCGAACATGCTCTTTACGCTTCTAAAATGACCAGCTATGCACAAGGTTTTATGCTGATGAAAGCAGCATCGGATCAATATAAATGGAAGCTCAA
>DATIJO010000048.1:0-4347 GCA_035478555.1 Chlamydiales bacterium | reverse complement strand
TGTGGTGGGCGCAGCAAATGTAAGAGAAGCAAATGGAATATTAACTATATAGCTGGTTGTAGGGGTTGCATTCATTTGCTTGATGGCAGCATTAAGTCCAATGTTCACTGTATCGTTAATATTCGCAGAATTTAATGTAATGGTTGTTACCGCCCATCCGGTTTGGAATAAGGTCAGTAAACAGATAGAACCAAGAACAGATATTTTAGTCGTTTTCAAAAATCTAGCCTTCACAATGCCGCCTTACAAATAAAAATTTTATATCCTAATCGAAGAGTAAAGAATTTCGGATTTACTTTTAACAAAAAACTCTTTAGATTTTTCTCCTTCAAAATATAGGTTACTCATGAAAATGAATCTGTTTCGATGGTTGGCGGTAATTATGTCTTTTCTAGGTGCAAGAGAAAGTGTTGGAAGCGAAATAGTGAAAGAAGAGTTTTTTGCAAATCCCAAGCTGATCTCTGCAAAAGTGAGTCCCGATGGAACTTGGATCGCCTATATAGGAGCGGATACGAATGGCATCTCCAATCTGTTTATTAGTAGTAAAGACGACACAAACACCCGTGAACAGACTACTTTTTTTCAAACTCCTGAAATCAATCAGTTTTTTTGGTCAGGCGACAGCAAAAGAGTTCTATTATTGAAAGAGGAAGATGGGACCGGACAGATGCTTCTCTATGGAGTAGATATCGATTCAAAGGAAAATGTGATCTATAGTGAAAAAGCAAAAGTGATCCAGATCAGCTCTGAAGTTAATAGCGCTGTGATCGGCATCAACGATCGTAACCCCTATTTTCAAGACCTCTATCTTCTGGATTTAGATTCCGGAAAAACCACACTTCTATTTCAAAACGATACTTTTGCAAAGTTTATCCTAAGCGATAACTTAGATCTTATTCTAAAGATGCGCATCAATGACGATGGTTCTTGGACCATCTTTACAAACGATGATCAGATCTTCATGGAGCTAACGTCGGAAGAGGCATTTCAAACAGAATTCCTCTCCTATAATGAAGACAAGAAGGCGGTATATCTTCTAGATAACCGTTTCACCAATACCAATCAGCTTATAATGAAATCACTAACAGGCGAGGAAAAGGTACTTGGAATACAGCCTGATAGCGATGTGGATGATCTTATCTTTATCGAAGGCACCCCCAAAGCTTATGCCTCCTACTATACCCAAAAAAAATGGCATGTTCTTGACCCATCTGTTAAAGAGGACATTGACTTTCTAGAAAAGGCGATCCCAAACTTTGATATGATCAATGGAACCAAAGATGTTTGGATCCTCTCTAATAGTATTCCAGATCAGGGCGGCGGATTATGGCTCTATGAAAGAAAGGACAGAAAGATCACTGCCCTTCATTCCGAAGTCAAAAATCCCGGCTTTTCCAAAATGTACTCAATGGTAATCGAATCACGCGATGGCCAAAAGCTTGTATGCTACTACACTCTTCCCAAAGAGGTAGACAGCGGCGGCTATGTAGAAAAACCCATTCCTCTCGTTGCCTTTCCTCATGGCGGGCCTTTTAAAGTGAGGGATCGGTTTGAGTTTAATCCTTTCCATCAATGGCTCTCTTCTTTGGGATATGCAGTGCTCAGCGTGAACTTTCGTCTTTCTTCCGGGTTTGGTAAAGCTTTTGTCAATGCCGGCAATGGAGAATGGGGAGGAAAGGCCCATTTAGATGTGATCGATGCGGTTGAAAGCTGTATTGCCAAAGGAATTACAGAGAGAGGAAAACTAGCTGTGTTTGGGGGAAGCTACGGCGGTTATGAATCACTCTCTTGTCTTACCTTTACACCCGATTACTTTAACTGCTGTATCGCAGTCTGCGGCCCATCTAACCTCAAAACAGTTTTAGACAATGTGCCAAAGTTTTGGGAATTTACCTCCAAACCGCTTTCTGACAGAACCATGTTTTTCACGAAAAAAGCCTTCATTACCAGCATGGGCGGAGACCCTGACAAACCAGAGGGTATTGCATACTTAGAAAAATGCTCCCCGCTCAATTACCTGGACAATATCAAAGTTCCTCTTCTTTTGATGCATGGCAAAAATGACCATGTGGTCCAAGAAAAAGAATCGGAGCAGATCTATCGAAGCATGAGGAAAAATAACAAGGAAGTAACCTACATCCTATTTCCGGATGAAGGACACCGTTTTGCGAAATTTCCTAATCGAATGATGGAATTTGATTCAATTGAGCGCTTTCTATCTCAGCATCTCGGCGGCAAATACACACCCATTAGCCAAGATATGCGAGAAAAATCAAGCGCTATAGTTAATAACTAAAAGGGTCTGAACAGTTTTTCAAACCCTTAAAAAGGTTATCTTTCGCTCTTATAATTAGCCCAGTGGCCAAGAGAAATAAACATAAGAACTCCAGCAATAAGAGCTAAAAGCCCTTGTGCAGCCATCATAATAGGAGTAGTCATCTCACCAAGAGAAGACAATCCTTGAAATATTAAATAAGCTGCTAAAGCAACAATTGACAATACTCTAACTGTTTTCATAGAGCACCTCCTTATATTTGCATCAATATCAAACCATGTATTTACTGCATAGATTTTTTTTGTATTTAAATTATACTAGGTAAGCTAGCGCAAACAGGATTACGCATATGTCAAAAGATAAAAAACAAGATATTAATCAAATGTTATTGGATGCTCATAAGCTTGCGGTTAAGATGGCAATTGATACTGCAATTCGCACGAAAACTCCGTTAGTTATTTCAGAAAATGGAAAAATTAAATTGGTGCATCCTTCATCTATTCAAAAAAAGAAATCGTCTACTTCAAGAAAGAAAAAATAGGGATATCTACATCATCATCCGGTAATTCAAGTGGTTCATGACCCAGATGGAAAAGACCACAATGATCAGTACGATAGAAAGGGTAGAAACATAGACTACCAAATTCCATCTAGGCCCCTTTTCTCCCATCACATGCAGAAAGCAGATACTTTGAAAGATGAACTGAAGCATCGCTAGGGCTATTAGAAAAAGTATATTGGTATCCGTACCTACATGGAAGAAATCGGGATAGACAATAATAAGAAATGCGATGAGGGTTAGAATCAGAGAGGATATATATCCTACGATACGTGCAGCAAGACTATTGCTCATACTAAATGTCCCATCCCATAGACAACGGTAAAGATAAAGATCCAGATGACATCTAAAAAGTGCCAGAAGTATGCTACACGAAAAAGCCTAGAGACATTTGGCGGTGTCAGTCCCTGGTAGCCGATTGTAAACATCGTAATGATCATCCAAATCAGTCCCATACTTACGTGAAAGCCGTGAGTGCCAACTAAGGCAAAAAAAGAGGATAGAAAGGCGCTTCGGCTGGGCCCCGCTCCCATCAAAATAAACCGTTTAAATTCTGTTGCCTCTAAGTATAGAAAAGAAACTCCCAGTAGGAAAGAGATAGCAAACCAAAAGATCACCGCATTTTTCTTCTTTAGAAATACCGAGTAGGTAGCTAACGCGCAGGTAAAACTACTAGTCAGAAGGACCATCGTTTCAGCAAAGGCAAAAGGCATATCAAAAAGAACCTTTGCCGTGGGCCCGGAGTAGGTATTGAAACGCAAAACCACGAACGCAGCAAATAGCACAGAAAAGATCACTAGGTCGGTCATCAGATAGACCCAGAAACCAAATAGCTTAATATCGCTTTGGGCCTTATCTGCCATAGGTGGCCTCAATTTTTTTCACCTCTTTTGCTGTGATCTCTCGTTCTGTATGCTGATCTAGCGACCTGATCACAAGACAAACGATGACTCCTATAATACCAGCCACTGTTAACCAGTGGATATACCAGACCAGACCAAAGCCGGATAGGAATCCAAAAGCAGAAATATAGATGCCCATTCCTGTGTTGTTAGGCACTTCTATATCTTCATATTTTTGGGGAATATTCCCCTTTTTCTTCATGTACCAGAACATATCTCTGCTTGTCACTTTTGGGATTGTAGGAAAGCTATAGAAAGGAGGAGGAGAAGGCACCGACCACTCCAGCGTTCTTCCATTCCAAGGATCTCCTGTAGTGTCCAAGTGCTCCTTCTTTCTTTTAAGGCTCACAAAAAGCTGCTGCACCTGGGTAAAAAGACCGCAGAGAATAATCAGAAAGCCTACTGCAGATACTATGAACAACGGCTGCCAGCCAGTCGATGCCGGATAATGGTCCATTCTTCTTGTAGCCCCCATAAATCCCAAAAGATAAAGGGGCATAAAAGAAACAAAGAATCCTACAAACCAGAACCAAAAAGCGCGTTTTCCTAAGTTTTCATCTAGTTTGACTCCTGTGATCTTGGGAAACCAATAGCTAGCTCCGGCAAAAATA
>DATIJO010000047.1:0-1716 GCA_035478555.1 Chlamydiales bacterium | reverse complement strand
TTTTTAGGTTCTCTAGTTCCTGTTTAATTTCGGCTAAATGCACAGGTTGCTCAACAACTTTTTGTGGTCTACGGCAGTACTGGCTGTGTTGAAAACCTCTATAGATAAAACTTGATGAAAAAGGCCTAAAATAAAGAAACTCCTTTGTCGTCGACCAAGACAAACGAAGGAGTTCTAGATGCGCGAACGCAACTGGTGTCAGTATAACAAAGAGCTAGTAGAAAGAGGAAGTCTTACTTTTCTTTTAGACCCCAAAACCCTCAAAGATCTTAATCCCAAAAAGCAAAAGAAGGCGGGCCGCCCTCTTGAGTTTTCTGATCAGCTTATCCAGATTTTAGTCATGATAAAAATCCATTATCGGCTTACTTATAGAGCGTTAGAGGGGTTTACAAAAGATCTCTTAGAAAAACTCAAAAAAATTGGAAAAATGCCAACGTATTCCCTAACCTGTAAAAGAGCTAAAACATTAAAGTGACCTTGCCCCCTTTTTTATACCACAGCCAAGTTAACAGTTCGTTGCATTTGTCTTGAGTAAGCCTCAGGCGTCAACCCCTTCAAAGAGCTGTGAGGCCTTTCCTCATTATAATCTTTTCTCCACATCTCTATAAGTACTCTCGCTTCAGCTAATGTCTCAAATACATTTTCATTGAGACATTCATCTCTGACTTTCCCATTAAAGCTCTCCACATATCCATTTTGCATTGGTTTTCCAGGTTGAATATAGCTCCATTTTAAACCATCATCTTGTGTCCATTTCAGAACTGCATTACTGGTGAACTCTGTTCCATTATCGCTCAAGATCTCTCCAGGTTTTCCCCTTGTTTTTATCAGCTCTGTTAGCTCTTGTACTACTCTTTTTCCCGTCAGGGATCTATCTACAACTATTTTTAGACTTTCTCTTGTAAAATCATCTACTATATTCATTAGCCTTATTCTTCTTCCATCTGCCAAGCTATCCATCATAAAATCTATAGACCAGCGTTCATTTATGCTGGAGGGAGTCTTTGGAGTCAAACGGGCGCTTACCACTTTGCGTCGTCGTTGCCGTCTTTGTACTTCAAGTCCTTGCGTTTTGTACAAGCGATAAACTCGTTTGTGGTTAATCTTATATCCTCCCCTCAAAAGCAAATAACCGATTCGGCGATAGCCGAATCGTCTTCTTTCTTCAGCAATGAGCTTAATCTTTTTACAGATTTCATCATTCTCTTCATTGCTCTTGATTGTGTATCTGCCCGAAGCTCGACATAGTTGTACAATTTTACAGGCTTTTCTTTGGCTAAATTTGTACTTTTCTATGAAGTAATTCATCACTTCTCTTTTCGCCTTCGGGCCTACCACTTTTTTGTGAGGACATCCTTAATCGCTCTAATTTCCAATAACGAGTCCGCTAACATCGTTTTAAGCTTGTTATTCTCTCTCTCAAGGTTTTTTACCCGCCTTACCTCTGAAACAGTCATGCCGCTATATTTGGCCTTCCATTTGTAATAAGTCACATTCGAAATGCCATATTTCCGGCATGCCTCATTGACTTTGCCTCCTGCCTTGACTTCACTTAAAATCCCTATAATTTGTTCTTCTGTAAATCTTTTCTTCATGGTTCATGCTCCTTTTCTTCAGGGTATTTTGCACGAACCTTAACTTCTTTATGGACTAGTTTTTTGGGGCAAGGTCAGCTATATGAGTTCTTACCCTACACAAAAAGGTTGCAATATAGAT
>DATIJO010000046.1:0-1591 GCA_035478555.1 Chlamydiales bacterium | reverse complement strand
AATACAATCTAGTACTGATTGAGTGCCGTTTACCCCGAATTTTACTTGGGTCGAAACATCCGCGCCTGCTTCAATCAAAATTCTAGCCGTTTCCAATGTCTCAAATGTTTCTCCTATTGGTATTCCGCGATCTGATTTAATCAAAATTCTATCCCTTTCCAATGTCATAGATGCTTCTCCTGGTTCTCGGAGATCGGCATGAATAGCTTTACCAATTGCAATTTCTAAAGATTTATTAAAATCTTTTGGGCCAAGGTCAGAATGGGTTTCTGCAAATTGAGTTAAATACATCTCTAAAGCTGCAGGAGTAGTATCAATAGGAGATTCATAATGCTTATTTCGAGCAAACACTAGGGTTGGGTCTGCTTCTAAAAGAAGTTTTGCAGTAGGTCGATCTTTGCAGACATGCAATACCGTATTTCCGTTAGGATCTCTAAGACCAGTGAAAGAAGGTTCGCAGTCTAAAAGCAAACTGAGAACTTCTTTTGAATGAATCTTTGAAAAAATATGAAGTGCATCTTTGTCATTTGCTCTAAGATCTATGATGAGTTCATCAAGTTTTCTACGAGTTTCATTTGAGAGTTCGGTTTCTGTGTTTTTAGGAGGCTTTTGTTTGATTCCAATCGCAGCTAAAAAAACATTCACTGCTCCTAATATAGCTTTTTCAAAGTAATTGAAGAGAATATTGGCCCGGCCTATGAAACCAGCGCCAGGCGATGCCATGGTTTCAAGAGAGTCTCGTGCTGTGGCAAGAGAAACGCGATCAGGGGGCGGGGTTTTGCACTCGACGTCGCCAACCCTAGCTGTTTTTGTCTCTTCGAAATGAATTTTCATATTACCCCCCTTTCTTATAAGAGGTATTATATCAAACTATAGCTTTGGGAAATAAGCCCCAATTTTTTTCGCGGTCCCAAGCCTCAAGGGATTTTTCTTGAAATAGATCTTCACCTTTTTTGAAATCAAAGACCTTTTTGCAAAGTATACGGTCCTTACATGGGGCTTAACTCGCGGAGATAAGTTCGCGCAGAGCCTTAATCCAATATGGGTCATCAGAATAATCAAAGGTTTTGGATAGCGTAGCTGTTAAAGAGGAATGAATCTGCTTCTGAGTTGCTTTTTTTATCGCTATGGGCAAAAGCTTTCGCCATGTTTCTTCGTAATAATGCAAGATAATACAGTCTAGGACTGATTGCGAATCGTTACCATCTAATTTAATTCGGGTCGAAACATCCGCACCTGCTTCAATCAAAGTTCTAGCCTTTTCCAATGTCTCAAACGGTTCTGGTGTTCTGCCCTCTGCGTAAGCAGCTTTACCAATGGCAATTTCTAATAATTTGTTAGGATCTTTAGGGCTAAGCTCTTGATGTTCCGCTGCAAATTGAGTTAAATAGGTCTTTAATGCTGGAGGTGCAGTATCAATAGGAGATTCATAATACTCATTAAGAGCGAATATTAGATGTGGGTCTGCGGCTAAAAGAAGCGCTGCAATAGGTTGATCTTTACAAACATGCAGTACGGAATTTCCTCTAGAATCATACTTTTTAAGATCCCTACTTCTTGAAATAAAAAGTTGGACCATTTTGCAGCATTC
>DATIJO010000045.1:0-11609 GCA_035478555.1 Chlamydiales bacterium | reverse complement strand
GGCCGATCTTGACTAAGTCGCCCGGAATAACATGAGCAATCTCTACTTTGGAGCCATCCAGACGCGCAACGCCGTAGCCTTTTTCAGAAAAGGAAGTAACGTTAAGATCTAGTTCAATTGGAGACTTCACGGGAGAAAATGATACTTTGGCAAGGGAAAAAGGACTAGCGTTTTTTCTGTTTCATGGTGCCGCTTTTTTCAGCGGAGACTGACTCTTTACGGAAGCGTTTTGCAACCTTTTCTAATTTTATAGTCCCTGTCCTGACTCTTTGGGCAGCAGCTTTATTACCCCTCCCCACCTTATTCAAATCTTTCATAATAGGCGATAACAGCTCGTACATATCCTGTATCGTCTCTTTTAAGCCCATTTTTACCTCTTTTATTATCTCTCTTATTATCTTTGGAATATATTGTGCAAGAATTAAAATTATTCTTACTAAAAACGGATCTCTGCAGAAACATTAACGCCATTTTGATTATAGAATCTTCCCTCGAAGCTCAAAGTAATGGCACTCTTACTTAAAAGAGTAAGCCCCACTACACCGCCCCATTTGTGGTCATTGAGCACCGACCTGGACTCAAACTCCAGGGTCATTTCTAAATTGGGTATATCGATGCCTCCCATGTTGGGATGAGGCTCTATCTTTGTATGGATATAGGTAACCCCTGCATAGGGTAAAAATGCTCCGAAGTGATAGCAGAAGCTGACCGCGCCTTGCCACTCCTGGTATTTCAAAAGAAAAGGAGTAATGAGGAGCGCTGGCATATCTTCAATCACAAAATAGTTGGGCTTTTGTTGATCGCAAGTGAAATACTTTACATCTACCCCTACCTGGCATTTGCAGTTTTCATAGGCTACTATCCTTCCCCCTGCTCCCCAGCTAAATCTCCTTGGGATATACATCGATTGGTCGATCTTCAATTGAGACCCTCCCAATATTCCATAGAAGTCCACTCTGTTGGCCAGAGTCAGGGCAAGCAGAGCCGCAAAGGTGGTCACTTTGACATGCGAAGTCTCCGAATCCTCAGCCACGATCTCCTCATGGAAATCGGTCTCAAAGACATGGTCGGAGAGGTAGTCTGCCTTAAGACAAAGACCCTTTTTTTTTCCTAGGACAACACCTTTTTCCATGATGGCAGGGCTGGCGGGATTGCCGATCCAGAAGGCCTGCAAAGAGGATGCAAACCCAACCACCAAAAGGATAACCCCTGAAAAAAAACGTCCCATCTCATCTCTTTTTTTCTCACCATTATCTCATAGGACTTTTACTGTAAAATAAAATTTTTAATAATATTATTTGTTAAGAACTTATTTTATTATTAATAAATTGAAATTTTAGACCTTTTGTAGTATAATATTTATATTAAAAAACAAAATTAGAGAATTAATATGGTCCAGACCATTTTACACCTATCAAGGCCCCAAACATCTCTTGTAATGAGCGTTGGATGGGGAATAACTGCCCTAGTGACTCAAAGAAAATTTGCTTGGATTGTATCGGCAGCTTTTCTTGGCTTAGCAGCCTATTTTTCTTCACAAAAACCGACTTTCACAAGAGCTGTTACAGTTGTAACCAGGCCGGCAGCTAATTTCAACAAGGCGTTGGATGAGCTCTTTGTGGAAATTCATGAAAGAGTGGGAAACGACATGGGCCGTTTTCAAACAACTTATGACAAACTGTTAAGGTCATTTGTTACAAGAGTTCGACCACTTGGCAAGCTTGAGCAGAAAAAATTTCAAAATGAATTCAATAAGTTTAAGCTTATTAAGGAATTGCTAGCCAAACCCAGAGCAAGCAATAAAGAGGGTGAGCTTTTTACAAGAATTTCTAAATTACAAAAAGCAATTCAAAAAATTGGCTCTGAATCAGCTTTTAGAAGTTGTGCACAAGAGCTTCGTCTTTTAGTGCAGGAAGCCAATCGTTCTACTCTTGTCTTCTCAAGTTTAATCGATTCAAAGCTTGAGGGAATTCGTCAAACTTTGATGAAAACATCTTTTTATAAAAAACCAATAGCTATTACAGCACCTTCCAAAAAAGAAGTTCCATCGCCTAAGACTTACGCAACTGCTATACTTCCTCACCCTGAAAAAACTGACGGCGTTATCGACCGTTCAACGCCTTACTGGGAAGTTAGATGCGGAGAGGGAAATGATCCTATTTTTACAGATGATAACAAGAAAAGGCTACAAACACACCTTACGGGCGGAACATGTCGTCCACGAGGCCCAATGTGTTTCTATAAGATGAGGATCGATAAGAAAAAAGCAGCGAATCTGAAATTACAAAAAAAAGTGGAAGTGAACTTTATCAAAGGTCCTATGTCCCATCGTCCTTCAGTACTGGGTAAATTTAAAGTCTGGGTATCTAATTTTGCTGATAAAAACCTCTTTTTTGGTGCTATGGGGGGATTATTTGCCCAAGATGAAATCCAGACTGCAGAGCATCCAGGGATGCAAAATTTAAGAAGAACGATTGTGGATCTTGGTGAGATAGATTCAAAGCCCGTCTGTATTCTTCAAGATGATGAAGTAGCAGTTGTGGAAGATGTGGAAAGAAGAGCAAGATTTAATAGTTTTAAAGGCATTTATGGGCAAGACTTTCAATTTGCAGAGTGGCCATTAATTGAAGGTCAATGCACAAAAATTACAACTACTAAGAGTAATATTATTGCCTTCCGAGCACCAGATATGGGAAGTTCAAAAAAAGGGCTACTATATACAAGAGAAGACTTAAGTAGATTTTTATACCGAGCATTAGCCGCTTCCCTTGCCATCAAAGCAAACACTCCTCCAAAGGAAAAAGCCATTTGGGAAACGGGACTCGCTGGGACCGGAGCTTTTGGAAATAGCATCGCAGTTTCTGTAATTCTGCAATTTGCCGCGGCAAACTTTGCAGGCGTTGATGTTGTCGACTTTTTCCCTTTTAATCATGGAGATGCAGTAAAAGCTGCCTTTAACCAGTACAAACAAATAGAAGCCGCAAATCTTGGAAAATCCCCAGAGGCTCTCCTAGATTACCTTTTTGCGAACCGAGAAAGACTGAACCTTCGCTACGGCGCCTCTGATGGAAATTAAAAAGTTATTAAAAATTTATAATATTAAAAAAAGAGAGAATATTTATGGCACAAGCAATTAATTTATTTAATTCTTTAAGATCACAATTAACCTTTGACAATCTTAGCAACATAGGAGTAGGCACTTTTAACGACCTTTGTACCTATGCAAAGTCCTCTACGACGATGAATAGAATGATGGGCGCGGCGACAAATCTTTATTCCCAGGTAACATTACCTGATGCAATACTGGTCACAACAGCAGTATGCGGAGCATTTGCACTTCTTGGCCTATATGCCTGTTGTTGTCGAAGAAGGGAACCTACTGCGCAAGAGATCGCTCATTTAGACCAGACTCTTGACTCTCTCTTTACCCAGATGATCACAAATGAAGATAAGGATTTAAACAAACTCTGTGGAAAAAACTATAGAAATGCTTTTGCTTCCTTTCTAAAGCTTGGCGGAGCAAAGAGACTTCCTGAGCAATTTAATAAATTACAACTTCTTAAAGAAATGCTAGATAAGGGACTAGTGGAAAGTGCAGATGTCGAGCTTTATCATGAAGTCATAGCTTTAAAACAAAACGTAACAAAAATCTCTTCAAGAGTTGATTTTAGTGAAGACGCTGGGACATTTGCAGCCTTACATGAAAGATTGCAAAATGGGGATTTGTCATTCAACTCAATCATTGCCTCCAAACTTGAAGAAGTTAGAGGGCGTTTAGATGCCTCTCCCTACTCTCGTAAAGGATTAAACAGAGCATTAGATGCACTCTTTGTTGATATTCCTTTTGCGGAAAGTGTGGATAGTTTGATTGAAAGAAAAGAGGAGCTTCTTGCCCTCTTTGAGGACATGGTTCATGAGTCTGGCGATAGAAAAGGAAAGTTTCAAACAGAATTTAGCAAATTCGAGCTGCTTAGGATTATATTAGAGACCAAGCAACCAAACCCTGCTGAAAACCAATTGTTTCATCATATTTGTGTTTTGCAAGGTACAGTAAAAAAGATTCAGAATAGTGCTGATTTCAAGGCAGCCGGGCTTGAATTTAAGGCTCTTCTTGCAAAGGCAAATAGTGCTCATTTTGCATTCGAATCAGTGATCGATGGAAAGCTTGAAGAGATTAAGCAAGCATTAATGGCTTCTCCATTTTACAAGAAGAAAACCGCTTAATTAATAAATTTATAAAAAAAGAGATTATTTATGGCACAAGCAGTTCATTATTTAACTTCCTTTACAAGATCCCAATTTGGGGTTAGTAGTCTAGGAGCAGGCGCATTAGCAGCCCTTTATGCCTATGCATCTCCTGATAGGATGATTACAGCAGCAGCTGCAGGGGCATTTGCACTTCTTGGCACATATGCTCTATGTACTGCTCCAAGAAAAGAACCTGAGCATGTAAAGGTCGCACGTAAACAATTGAACATCGCCCGCGAAAAATTAAACGAGACCCTCGAATATCTCTTTGTTGAAATGAAAGCTTTCCGTGCATTGGAACAGGAATGCTCTCAACATTGGAAAAACACTTTTCATATGGCTGTTGGATCATTTCGAGAGCTTGGTGGTGAGGAGCAACTTCCAGAAATGTATAAAAAATTACATCTTCTTCAAACTTGGCGGGACAACAAAGACTTAACTACTACAGATATCCAGCTTTATTATGATATCTCCCTTTTAAGCTATGATATAAATAATGAGATCAGATCGAGAAAGGATTTTCTAATTGCCCTGGGACGTTATAGTTTGCTACTAGAAAGACTACAAACGACAGAGTTGGTATTCGGATCATTAATGACTGCAGAGCTTGAAAGGGTTAGAGGGCTTTTAAAAGCCTCTGCCTATTCTCGGAATGGTTTTAATCTTGCTTTAGATCAACTCTTCACTGCTCCGCATGAAACTGATCTCTCTGATAGATATTCAGAATTGCTTACTTGCTTTCGTGAAATGGCGGAGGAAGTTTCTCAAGATCAAAGAAAAGAATTTCTAAAGAAATTCCAAGTTCTAAAAGAGTTGGTAGATACTTCACAACCAATTCCTTTTGAAAGAACTTTTTTCGATAAAGTTTCTGCTGTGCAAGGAAGAGTACACAAGATTACGAGTGGATCTGATTTTAACGAAGTTGCACGTGCTTTTAGAGCTCTAGCTACACAGTCAAGACAATCCCATTTTGCATTTGAGCCGCTGATTATCCCAATGTTAAGAGATATAAGGGCAAAATTACTTGCATCTCCCTTTAACAAGAGGGGCTAAAGCCTTTCATTTAAAAATAGCTTCTCCTATATTACGGCTAAATCAGGAGAAGCTTTGAAAATTCTCAAGGGCAGTCCATCACCTCTTGGTCTAACCATCACCCAAAATAAAGCCAATTTTGCTGTCTTTTCAGGGTCTGCTACATCTGTTTTCTTAGGTTTATTTAAAAATGGAAAGCTTAACAAAGAAATTCCCCTGAACCGCACCGAGAATATTTGGCATGTAGAAGTGGAAGACTTTGAAGAAGGTCTTACCTACGCCTTTCGGGCTGTTGGCCCCTATGATCCAAAAAAAGGGCAGCTTTTTAAAAAAGAGGCCTGGCTATCCGACCCTTATGGAAAGAGCAGCCAAGTAAAGGCAATAGGCCCCTTTGATTGGCAAGGCGTGGCCTCTCCCAATATCCCTAAAGATAACCTCATAATCTACGAAATGCATGTGCGGGGATTTACCCAGCATCCAACATCTAGAGTTTCTAAGCCTGGTACATTTCTTGGGATCATCGAGAAAATTCCCTACCTGAAAGAGCTTGGTGTGAACTGTATTGAGCTGCTGCCCATTTTTGGATTTGATGAGACCTACTGCTTTAATGTGAACCCTAAAACAGGAAAGAGGTTAACCAATTATTGGGGTTACAACACCCTTCATTTTTTTGCTCCTTACAGCAAATACGGCGTTTCAGATCCTACGAATGAATTTAAGACCTTGGTGAGAGAGCTGCATAGAAACGGCATAGAAATTCTCTTGGACGTAGTATTTAGCCATACAGGAGAAGAAGGGAACATCAACTATTATGTGAACTTTCGGGGACTTGACAATAGCGTCTATTATCTTATCAATCCCGATGGAAGCTACCAGGACTACACAGGCTGTAAAAATACCCTAAACTGCAACCATCCTGTTGTCCAAGAATTGATCCTTTCTTCTTTAAGATATTGGATAGAGGGGATGCATGTGGACGGCTTTCGTTTTGATTTAGCCTCCATTTTCAATAGAGACACAACAGGCAAAATCATTGCCGATTCTCCGCTTCTACAGCGGATTGCATCTGACACAGTGATCAACAAGGTAAAGCTCATTGCAGAGCCTTGGGATGCAGTCGGGAATAAACAGGGAGATTCTTTTCCTAAATGGGGACCTTGGTCGGTATGGAATGGAGACTTTCAAGATAACGTCCGCAATTACATCAAAGGGACCGATGGCAGCCAGTCCCCCTTTGCGGAAGTATTTACAGGTAGCCAAAAGAAGTTTAGGTCCCCTGATCAGTGCGTAAATTATGTAACTACCCATGATGGGTTTTCGCTTCGCGATCTAGTGAGCTACAACCAAAAACATAATGAAGAAAACGGTGAGCGTAATAATGACGGCACCGATCATAATCTTAGCTGGAACTGCGGAGTGGAAGGACCTACCGATGATCCCAAAATCAACCATCTCAGAGAAAAGCAGATGCGCAATTTCTTGCTCGCTCTATTTCTCTCACAAGGCATTCCTCTCATAAAAATGGGAGATGAGTATGGACACACACAAAAGGGCAACAACAATCCCTATGTACAGGACAATGAGATCAGCTATTTCAACTGGGACCAAAACAAAAAAATATTCGCCTTTTTTTCTGCTCTCATTGCATTTAGAAAAGCTAGAAATTCAATTTTCATGAAAGAAAAAGAATATCTATGGCATGGAACTCTTCCCCTCAAAGCAGATTGGAACAACCGTTTTATAGCTGTTGCCCTGAAAGGAAAAGAAAACCTCTATCTAGCCTTTAATCCCTCTAGCTATAAGTTCTCTGTGACGCTTCCTCCAGGCAAATGGCTAGAAGTAGTCAACACTGAAAAAGATTGGGAAGAACACTATTTATCTAAAGATGGGCCAATGCTAGCGCAAACTTTTGAGATCGCTCCATTCTCTGCAATTCTTGCTAAAAGTGTTAAAAATTAAACATCTTTTTAGACTTTTGCTTTGGATCTTTTATGGATACGAACTTTAGGTGGTGACTTTTTACGTTTTTGAGTGGGCCTAACAATCTCTTTGCTATGCATATATAACCAATCCGGACAAAAATCGATCCCATTAGGCCAAACTATTGAAATTCCATCACAAGAGACTTGCTTGAAGAAATTGAGATCAACAAGATCGAGAAACTTATTCTGAGCTTTTTTCAGTTCATTGGCCAAATCTATTACTTTGATTTTACCATTATTGAAGTGCAGCTTAAGCTTGTATTCACCTAGGTACTCTACTTTTTTTACTCTAAGCAACATAAAGTTAAATCTCATCTCTAAGATCAGGCCCGCCCTTGCTTGATAGATAATCAAAGACACCGTTTACTCTATCTGCGATGCTTGCTTCAACAACCGGGCCAAACCAGATACCCCATTCAGATTGTGAGTGAATATCATTTGCCTGCTTGGATTTAATAGAAAAAGCAAACACCTGTCTGTCCATATTACGAAAGAGGTAAGTTGCTCCCACCATGTCATCTGCAATTTTATTAGTGGTAAGCACCCAATCAAAGAGATTCCCCGCAAATCGCTCAATCTCTTCTTTATAAACCTGCTGCTGTGCGGCTGATCTTTTTTCAAAGCCGCCTTGAGGATAGACAATGTAGAGCTTGGCGCCTTTCATTAGATATTCCCTGATGATCTGCGCGCGCGATCTTACTGTAAGAAGTTTTGCTAGATCATGGCGAATCGATTGATCCAGCACACCCCGAACATCGCCTTCCGGCTTGATGCATAAGGGAGTTGCAGGCATAGGCGTATGGATCACACCGATCATCTCTTCAATATCCCCAAGCGCTTGAAAGCAGGCAAACACGTGCTCAAAACAGCCTTGTGAATGCACATATTTTACCCTTAGATCATCGCTTCCTGTCTCGATAATCTTATACTGCTCTTCCACTTGAGCTAGGATGTTGTAGATATCTTCTTTTCCTGTGATCTCCTGATTGTATTCGACGCAAGATCTAACAGTCGTGAGGATTTTTTTTGCAAACCTTCTCTCCATCTCCAAAGGAATAACTCTAGAATTGTAAAAAGCAAATAACGACAGAGCAAGAGCTGTAAAGCTAAAAAAGATCGGTAGATATTGTCTGATAAATCTCATAAATCCCCTTGAAAAAAGGGTTAAATGATAGAAAAAAGATTGTAGAGAATCAAGAATTAAAGATTAGATTCGTATCTTCGATAAACCACTTCAGCTAAAGTTGGCATTTTGTTTGGAGCATCTAAACGTTCAATTTTTAAATTAAGCATTTGCTTATTGAAACTCGCGATAATCTCTGACCCAGCAACTTCCGCCATTTCACGAACTTTTTCTGAAATTCGACCATCATAATAAAAAATTACACGAACCCATTCTTCATCTATATCTGCAGTTACCATCCGAAGGCTAGGGGTTATAGATCCAAAAAGCGCTCGTTGAATAGAAAGTCTTAACCTGACCCGGTTATCAGCTATAGTTCCATTCTTAGGAAAAGCAGTGATAATATGAGCCCCTTTCTTCGAGTAATGAATGATTCCTTCAGAAGTGGGCAATTTTTCCCCGGTTTCTTCAACGACATAGTAACCAATTAGTTCCTGAAAATTTACGCGCTCATTATATCCAGGAGAGCCAAAGGAAATGGGATCATTTCTTGTCTTCCAACTTGTGAATACTTTCTTAAAAGAGTGAAACAAATCTAATATTTTCATAGGAAACAGGCCAAAGAGCAAAAAAATCAATACTAAAGGAGTGAGAATCTTAAAGTTTTTCTTCATATCGTCGATAGACAACTTCAGCTAAGGTCGGCATCTTTGCGGGGGCATCTAAACGTAAAATTTTCAAATCAAGCATCTGTTTTGGAAAATCAGAAATTACTTCTGTTGCTGCAACTTCGGCTAACTCGTTAACTTCTTCCGATATTTCACCATGATAATAAAAATATAACCGGATTTCCTCATCATCTCCTTCAGCGGTGACCATCCTGAGATTCGATGTGACCGCTCCCAGAAGGGCACGTTGAATGGAAAGACGTAATAATACTCTGTCATATGGCATATTATTATTCTGTTGGATGAGCTGGCACAATATGAGCTCCTTTCTTGGAATAGTGTATTGTACCTTTCGTTGTTAGAGTCTTTTCTCCTGTTTTGATATTAACATGATAACCAATTGGCTCACCGAAATCTACTAACTCTTTATAACCTGGCTCTCCCCAACCTCCAGATCCATGTTTTTTTCTGCCTGTACCAGCATGTTTGTCTAATAAAATATTAGGGCTAGGATGAAAAAAAATAGATTTTATATCGCTAGGATCATAATTCCTATGTCCCAGAATATGCTTACCCTGTTTGTCCATCTCGATACGATAATGTGCAAAAGCTTCTTTTCGTACTTCTGCCCACCTTGTAGATAGTTCGATAAGCTCTTTTTTATGGGCGGGGGATGCAGCTAATGTTTCAAGAGCCATTATCTTTTCAGCTCTTCGCAATTCATGATATACTTTTACACCTTTTGCAATCCCAACAGGCAACAAAATTTCAGTGCCATATTTCGTAAAAACATATCCTGCAGCGGAACCTCTTTCTAAGGGATTTAATTTATCCCAATCTTTGCATAGTGCTTTTAGTTCAGGGACTAAATCTCCAACTTTTGATAGATCTGCTTCCCTGATAAAATTTATAAATGCAATTGAGGCTCTGGTTAATTCTACCGAAGTCTGAATAGGGTGAGTAATTGCTGCCCAAAGATGATTAGCTAATCCAAAGGGTGAAGCAAGTAGACTAGGAATATAATCTCTCATTGACTCTACAGAACCTTTACTAGCACCCATAGAAAATCCTAAACCAAATGAAGCTAGATCCTTGAAATCAGCAATAGAATAGCCCTCTTTAATATTCAGATAGTCACTTAAAGCCTGATCAAAATCCCCTAATTCAAAATAGGCCGCTGCTCTTTCTAAAAATAAATCTTCGTTTTTGGGATTTTTTCTTATCGCATCTGTTAGGGTAACTACGGTCTCCTGGTAAAGGCCAAGTTAAAATTCAATTTTCCCTTTAAGAAGACTTATAGAGATCAAAAGATCATCAGGATCAGATGATGATTGAATAATTTTTCGAATATCCTCAAGAGCTGAACCTAAATTACCAGATAGGAAGCTTTGTAAACTTCTTTCGAAAAATGCATTTTCACATTCATGATTTTGAATACAAAAATCCCAAATTTCCGCATATATCTTTTCAATGGCGATCTGCGCATTATCCAAAGTATGATTTCGGCGTGCAGAATCCTGATTGGCCTTACAAAGATAATTCTCAATATGTTGGAATTGATCGAGAATCTCTTTTTTTACCTTCTTGGCTTGTTTGTAACGAAAAAAGGTATCGTCACATAGGATATCCCCATCTTCATCAACATATTCCTCTACTAGCTTTATTCCTTTAGAAATTTCTTCATTGGCTGTATCAAAATATTTATACTGAAGCTCTTGAATTGCATTTAGATCTTCTCGAGCTGATGAAAAAATTTGTAAATAGTCTGAATAGTGACTTAATCTATAATTTTCTAATTGCCAATTCCTTGCATCATCGACTATTTCACTACTTCTACAAATCTCATAAGTAATCTCTTCATCTGAATCTGAATAACAAGTTTCAAAGTTCGATTCCCATTTAAAAAATCCATAAGATGAAAAATCATTCCAAGTGCGCCAAAAACCTGCATCCTCATCATAATAATACATCGGGTATATGTATCGATAGTTAAGAGCGCAATATTCAGGTTGCTTTCGTGCTATGCTTATCCCTTTCTTGAAATCAATCTCTTCAAAAGTTCGATCAATAATGCGGGCAATTTTCTGAATTCGACCATCTTCCTGCGGATCTCCGCATCCGTACGGACAAGAAGATTGTACTAGTATTGGAATGAACACAAATAGAAAGTTAAAGAAAGAACGCATAAGAAAAAAATGCCCTAGATTTTTTCATCCAGAGTATAAAGAGAAAAACTCGGGGCAACTTACTATATCATTAAAGACCTAATCTTGCAGCTCCTCCACTAATCAAATGAAGAAAAAGAAAGATAAAGCACAAAGCTATCCATTTCTTGACCTCTTTTCCGCTCTTCCATGCATTTTCAGTATACTTGATAAGTTTAAGCATAATATATGCCCAAAAGGGAGTAGCGATGAGTACATAGAAAAAATGAAATCCTGGATTACCTAAAAATGAATTCATAAATTAGCCATTAAAAAAAGCCCCGATCTGCAAAGCAGACCAGGGCGAAGAAAGAACCTGGCGACAACCTACTCTTCCATACTCTTGAGCATA
>DATIJO010000044.1:0-11861 GCA_035478555.1 Chlamydiales bacterium | reverse complement strand
TGCTCAAGCCTTTCAGTCTGTACTTCCAGAGACTCCGGAAACGTATGCAATTGTGGAATTATTAAAAGTCTATGATACCTACGATGCGCATGGCTCTATTACACTTCGCCGTATTGGAAGAGCCTATGATGGCGGATATGTCATCCCTGAACTTGCTATGCAAGAAGCTGAAGTAGTAATGGGCTATGGCATTAGCGATGATATCTCATTTGAAGATGACGCCTCTTCCCTCTATGGAAAGCCCTCTTTCGGTTTTGATGGGTCGTCAAAATCCGTAAAACCGAAGGCGCCAAATTGTCATTTCATTCCCTCTAATATTGTTAGTGAAAAGTTCGTCAAAAGTTTGGGGAATAGGGTAAGGACAACCACTTTTGGATCTTTCAATCAGCATTTGAGTTGGATTGGTGCAAGTGATAAAAAATTGTTTTTGAAAATGGATATTGAGGGAAATGAATATCCCGTTATGCCTGACATCTTAAAGCATGCTTCTAAAATTACGGGTATCGTTTTAGAAATCCACTTTGCTGTTGTTGAGCAGATAGAACAAGCTCTTAAACTCATGCAAAAGCTCTCTCAGGATTTTCTTCTTGTCCATGTTCATGGCAATAACTGTGCTGAAAGTGCGTTTGTGACGTCTAATTCTAAGGGTGAGTTACCGCGTCTATTCGAATTGACCTACATTAATAAAAACCTTGTGCAAAGCTACGAGATCTCGCGAGATCAATCTCATCCTAAGCCATTTGATATGCCTAACGGCTCTGCTATGCCTGATGTAAGCTTTACAATTACTTATTAATTTTTATTTACTATTTCTTTTTTTTCGTCTTTTTGTAGAAAATAGATGGCTTAAAAGGAGTTTTTGTATGTCAGCGGCAAAGAAAATATCACCAAACGGAGCTAGTTACAATCATGGGCAAGTCTTTTCTTTCGGCTTTGCTGCTGGTGGTGCTATGTTTTCCATTTCATCCTATGCTGCAAGAATTATTCTAAATCATCCGGATATTAAACGGGCATTATCACGTCCTGTTCCTATTCATGCAATTCCTGCGAATATGCCAAAGCTAGCGTTTTGCGTTGCTTATCTCGGTACAGTAGGTTGCACAGCTAAATCTATTGCGAAACCAAGTCATTCGCTTGCAAATAGACAATTTACTGAAGGAAGATGGAGATCCTTTAACTAAAAATATACACATTTGTTATCTTGCTAACTTTTTATGAGATAACAACATGCGATGCTTTGTCTTTGGAATTCTTTTTCTCTTTTGTTCTTCTTACGCTGAAGAGATCCGCCATGAATGCGGCGTGGCCCTTGTGCGCTTATTGAAACCGATAGATCAATATGAAGATCCAACTTGGGGACTAAAGAAAGCCCTTTTGCTGATGGAAAAGCAGAGAAATAGAGGGCAGGATGGAGCTGGCCTTGCAGTTTTAAAATTGCATGTAAAACCAGGGGAAGAATACCAGTATCTCGCAAGATCTATCCATGAGAGCCCTTTGGATGACTTGATGGCACAGGTAGCTAAAGAGATAGATAGCAAACCAAGTCCAGTTTTAGGGGAGATTTATCTAGGCCATTTACGTTATGCTACTCACTCTCAGATCCATCTAAAAAATTGCCAGCCCTTTATTAGATCTCATTCTATTCCCTCTCACCATTTTGCTATTGCCGGCAATTTTAACATGACCAACACATCTGATCTCTTTCAAATGCTAAAAGATTGGGGGCTTTTTCCAACAAGCACTTCGGATACCCAGGTCATTCTAGACATGATCGCATATTATCTGGATAAGGACGCTAATCTTTCAGGGGCCATAAAAAATGCAGCTAGCCATTGGGACGGGGGATATGTCCTTGCAGGCATGCTTGGAAATGGGGATGTATTTATTTGCAGGGACCCTTCTGGCATTCGTCCGGGTTATTATTATAAAAATGAGATGGTGTTCGCAGCGGCCTCTGAAAGAAGCGCTCTCATGGAGGCATTTGATCTAAATAGCGATGATATTCATCCATTACCTCCCGGGCAGGTAGTGATCCTGAAAAGCGATGGGAATTTCTCAAAGGTGCCATTTATTTCTCCCACTGCACTCAGGCAGTGCTCTTTTGAAAGGATCTACTTTAGCAAGGCAACTGATCTTGCTATCTATGAAGAGCGAAAAGCACTAGGCAGAAACCTTGCGTCCAAGGTTTGGAAAGAAATTGGGGGAGATCTTTCTCATACCATCTTTTCCTATGTCCCAAACTCCAGTATTCCTGCCTTTCAAGGGCTAGTTGATGGAATTAAAGAGATCTCTTTAATCAGTATCCAAGAAAAAGTGCAAAAGGGACTCCTTCAAGCCCACGAGCTGATCAGCCAAGTGCCCAGGACTGAATACCTAATCACAAAAAATCAAAAGGTTAGGACCTTTATCACTGGAGATAAAAAAAGAGAAAACCTCCTTTCTTTGCAGCTTTATGAGATCACCAAAGGACTTGTAACCCCTCAGGATACTTTAGTGATAGTAGATGATTCTATTGTTAGGGGGGTGACGATCAGAGATGCTCTATTAAAGAAGCTTATCCAGTTGAACCCAAAGAAAATCATTATCGTAAGCTCGGCTCCTCCCGTCTGTTACCCTGACTGCTACGGTATTGATATGAGCCAATTAGGAAGGTTTGTAGCGTTTCAGGCGGCTATCAGCCTTCTGAATGACAGAAAAGAGACTCAAATCCTAGAAGAAGTAAAAAAGATCTGTCTTAAGCAAAAAGAGTTGCCCGCATCAAAAATGATCAATCCTATTCGAAAGATCTATGAACGCTTCAACTTAATTGAACTTGAACAAAAGATCGCTGAAATCATCACACCCCCCTCAACGGGTTGGAAAGGAGAAGTAAAAGTAATCTACCAAACTATCGATGGCCTCCATCAAGCCATGCCCGAATACACTGGAGACTGGTTCTTTAGCGGTAATTACCCTACACCGGGTGGGTTTAAGGTTTTGAATACGAGTTTCCTTAAATGGATAGAATCCGACGATTCTAGAAGTTATTAAACGTATTTCTAGACAATAAGGAGGGTTTTGTTTTACTACAGGGTTGATGGATACTTCACCTGTACCGCATACACCTTCCTCTTCTTTCCCAACTGGGAAGCCTCTTCCCTCTCAATTAGAGGGGATCTTGACTGAATATCGAAGAGCAGTCAAAGAATGGATCCACGGCCCCAGCCAACAAAGCCAAGATAAATTAACCAATATGTCCTTGAAACTCAGGGATTTCTTAGAAAAAAATGAACTCTATCTTTCTCGCATCGCCCACCGTCAAGGATGGATGCAAACCGGGATAAACGGTTATCAAACTTATTATATCGCGGCCCTTCACAATATTTCAGAATTTCTCTTCCATCCCAATGCGGAGAATGCCCAGAAGGTCTCTGAAGAGCTGATGCAGTTTCACTTCCAGTTAACCCATAAACCCTATTAAAGGCAAAAGTCAACAGGCAAAAGACAAAAGTAAGGTGGAAGCAATTCCATTGCTTCTACAGTAGATCGCCGTAATGCAATTACGGCTGCGGAATCATGAAGAAGGTCCAGTGGACCTTTTGAATGCGGAGCAGGTGAGCGAATAGCGAACTGGGCAAAGTGTGGTCGAAGCAATGGAATTGCTTCCACTTTACTTTTGACTTTTGACTGTTGACTTTTGCCTTAAATGAAAAAGGGCCTCTTCGAGGCCCTTTAAACCAAAAAAGGTTGCTAGTAAGAACTAGCAAGCCATTTTTCTTCTTCTTCTACGTCTTTTAGTAGTTTTTCTAGCTGTTTTTCTACGAACAGTAGTTCTTTTTGCAGTTTTTCTGCGTTTTCTTCTTTTCGCCATGTTTCCTCCTTGTACCAATAGAATATGGCTCCTATTAACTTGAAATATTAGGAAATTGAATTTAATGCAATAGTATTACTTAATTTTTTTTAAAAATTTAAATAAAAATGAACTGAAAATAGGGTTTTTATGTTATTTGAGATAAGTTATTTATCTTTATTTTTAGAAATTCGTTTTGCCCATGGAAAAAAAAGTTTGCAAAGTGGGCTAACACCTATCGTTAACCATATGCCAAGTATAATTGCTTGAAGAATTAATGAAAGTGTTTCGGCATTTTTGAAATTAAGTAAAAAATAAGTAATGAAATAGAGAATAAAAGTTCCAAATATTGCAACTAAGGAACGGACAATTCCATGCCAGATTTTATTAGGATATTCTAAATATAGCCTGTAATGAACAGCAATGTAAGATCCAATTCCTGCAACCATTGAAGCAGTCATAATATAGTAGATTTTGGGCCGAGGAAAAAGAATGATAAAGATCAGAGGAAAGAGAATAGAAATAATGAGGGCATAGGGGGGATGGTTCTTAATAAGATGCTCTAGCTTAGGACATACGGTAATAAAAAAGAGAAGAAGAAGAATAGCAAGGATCCATCCTCCTAGAACGTCGATAGGAAAATGCACGCCCAGGTAGATTCGTGAAAGGCTGACTAAAAATATATAGGACAGCCCCACTAAATACCGCCAAGGGCTCTTCCAATAATAGATCAGAATGCCGCCCAACAGAAGACATGTTTGTGCCCCTCCGCTTGGCAAGCCATAACCATTTACTTTTACCAGGGCAAGAGAGGGATCAAAGAGAAAGGGCCTTGGCATTGCAAACAGTGCCTTCAATGCTGAGTTCAGATAAGTACTTAGCATTTGGATATAAAAGATCCTAAGTCCCCATTTCCAAGAAAAACCAATCCAGATGATCGGAAAGATTAGAAAGACAAAATATTCGGTGTCAAAGTAGTTCATAAACCGGAAGAAATTGTCCAGAAGGGGAGAGTGCGCGCTTTGCAACCAGCGAATGAATTTAAGCTGAGGCTCTAAAAAGGGAACATCCATGAATCTAAACTAATGATTTTTCTTTTCTGTTTCAACGGTTATTTTTAATTAAATTAAATTGATTAATTATTTTCAGAATGATAATCAAAAAGAATGAAAAAACGAAAACAAAAATCATTTTTTGTCCTACTTTTTATTCTTTTATTAGGATCTCTTTCCGCGGTTTCTTCAAATGACACGGAAACAACTGAGGAAGAAGGATTTAATCCTTATCAAATCGAGGTTCTTAGAGGAAGAGTAGTAAAAGTGGATTCTATTCGTCCTATGATGAGGATGATTTTGGATACAGACCGAGAAGAAATTATCGTGCAATTAGGGCCTTCTTGGTATTTTTTGAAGAGGCACTACATTCTTTATCCCGGTGATATTGTAGCGGTTACAGGTTCAAGAGTCACAGAAGATGGTATTACGACCTTCATGGCCATGGAGATAAAAAAAGGCAACTACTTCATAAAGCTTAGAGATGATAAGGGCAACCCGGTTTGGGGCGCGCAAGAAAACATTGAATAGTTAGCGTGTAAGAAAGGGAAACATTCCTACTAGCCCTTTGGCCATGGACTCTACCGCATTAGCTCCGATAATAAGACCTCCGATCCTTGTGAAAATATTGATCCCTACTCTTCCAAATACACGTTCGATGAAGGTAGCAAAGAGCATCACAATGCCCATGATCAGCGCCACAATAAGGGCGCAGAAGCTCATATAAAGCTGATCAATTGGATGGGGAAATAAGCTTACGTTCACAATTACGGTACTGATAGCCCCGGGGCCCGCAATAAGAGGCATAGCCAGAGGAGTGATTGCGACCGATTCTTTAATGGTAGCTTCGATCTGCTCTTCTTTAGTCTGTTTCATTCGGCTTTGTTCAGCTCTGAGCATCGATAGTGCGAGCAGGAATACCACAAATCCGCCGGCAAATTGGAAGGAGGGCACCTTCACTCCGAAAATTTGAAGAAGGGGTCCGCCGATCCATACGACCAGGACTAGGATGCAGCCAACAGCTACAGCTGCCGTGTAGGCCACTTTCTTTCTATGCTCAGGTGTTTCATATTCCGTAAGCCTAAGAAGGGCAGGTAAAGCCCCTAATGGATTGCAGATGATGAGAAGGGAGACAAAAAAGTGAACTGTTTGCTGGAAGTCCATGTTCTAATTCATAACCCTAATAACTGAAAAAAGCAATAGATGGAAAAAGGAGAAGTCTGTATTCAAAAGATATGAGGTGTTTATGATGAACAGTATTTATCTTTCTCCTATTATTGCTTTAATTGCTGGGATTTTGATCCTGATTTTTCCAAAACTATTGAATTACGTGGTTGCCATCTACTTGATCCTTATCGGATTAGTAGGTCTTTTTTTCGTAAGCTAATAGTAGATTTTTTAGGGAAGATTTGCTAGCATTCATCAGAAGATGATGCTTTTTCTTCCCTTTTTTTTCCTGGCGCTATCGCTAGTGTTTCTATGGATTCCATGGCTGCATAATGCCTGGTTTGTCCCGTTTACTTTTGCAGTTGTATTTGCACTGATTTCTAATGTTTTAACTCTTTTTGGGGTGGGGCTTCTACTCCTGCTTCTTTTTTTCTGCTATTCCTCTCGCCATCCTGAAAAATTTCATCTGCCAAAAGGGTTTTCTGACTTTTGCATAGTAATATTTGTTGCTCTTCTTTTTTATCATTTATTGCCGGGGTTTCAAAATTGGGAAGTTGTCTCTTCCTATCAGATGTCGCCTACTTGTCCTCCTTTTTCTTTTGCACTTCGTTTTGATAAGGGTGCGCCCGGGCTGCTCCTATTGGCTTTTATGGCTTTTCCCTTATGCAAGAATAGAAGAGACTGGCGTTTAGCATTTCATGCGGGAATAAAGACATCCGCTATTGCTTTTATCCTCCTTCTTTTAAGCGCCCTTGCTTTAGGATATGTCCACTGGGACATGAAGGCACCCTCTTTTTGGAAGGTATGGGTCTTTTACAATCTATTTTTTGTAGCGATCCCTGAAGAGGTATTCTTTCGCGGCTTTTTGCAGAACAAGCTTACGATTCTATTTCAAAGGCATAGATCAGGAGCTATTTACGCATTAGTTTTGTCCTCTATCATTTTTGGCCTTGCTCATTTTTCAGGGGGACCAACCTATGTTTTTCTCTCTTTTATAGCCGGGCTTCTTTATGGTATTGCCTATCTATGGAAGGGCTATTTGGAGTCGGCCATTTTTACCCATTTTATGGTAAATGCCCTTCATTTTTTCCTTTTCAGCTATCCTTGTCTTATTAATATGGAGTAACAATGGGAAAGATCTTCTTCCGCGGCCTAATGGCCATCATTCCGATGGCAGTGACACTGGTCCTATTTATTTGGATATTATCGGCATTAGAAAAGACTTTTAAGGTTCCCATTCAAGCAATCATTGGCCCTCAGTACTACTTTCCAGGACTTGGGATACTAGTAGCCCTGGTTCTTATTTTTATTATCGGGAGTATTATCAATAACTGGCTGATCCAGAAGTTGTATGCCTTTGGAGAGAGGATCTTTAGAAAGATCCCAATTATTAAAACTCTCTACAACTCTGTGTCGGATATTATGGGTTTTTTTGGTACGGGTAAAAAGAAGCATCTGGGGTATGTAGTTGTAGTAAAACTTCATGGTATGAAAGCTCTTGGCTTTGTCACAAGAGAGACTTTCGAAGATCTTCCTAAAGAAGTAGCCCTGGAAGATGAGGTTGCTGTTTTTATCCCCTTTAGCTATCAGATTGGGGGGTATACCTACTTGATCCCAAGGTCAAAAATCGAAAAGATCGATATGACAATCGAGCAAGCGATGCGTTTTTCTTTATCTGCAGGTATCCTTACCGAGAAGACCGAAAAATAAGAGAGAGTTAATTAGGCTCCATCTCTACTTCGTCAAAGTTTTCCCAGCCATCGTAATCAAAATGCCACCATTCGGTGCCAGCGCCGACAAACCCATTCTCTAGCATTACTAGCTCTAGGAGGCTGCGGTTGTCCAATACTTCATGCGGAAGGTCCATGTAGCTGCGGTGGGCCCTTTCGCTAAAATCATCAAAGTCGGTTGGCATTGCGATCTCTTGTCCGTTTTTATAGACAATAGTGAGATCTACTGCAGTACCCCGAGTATGTCTTCCTCCATTTTGAGGATTAGAGACATAACGTTCATCTTGAATAATATCCCAAAGTTTTTGCTGGGCTCTTCGAGGTCTGTACCCATCCCAGATCTTTAGTCTTAGGCCCATGCTTTCCAGTTCGCGTTCTACTTTGGAAAGGGCTTGAGCTACTTCTATTTGCAGGTAACATTTGTCAAAATCATAGATAACCTCGCCAGTAAAGTTATTTTTGGTGGCATAGCGAAGTTCTACTAGTATGTTAGAGTTGATCGTTTGTACATCTACGAGAGGGTGTTCAGCAAAGACCAAAGAACCAAAAATCAGGAACAAGATGGATACTATTCGATTCATAAGGACTCCTTGTAAAGGGAAAAATTTTTACAGAATATACGTTTAAAAGAAATAGAAAAATGAGTTATAGTACGCTCCAAAAACACCTCAAAGGAGCGCGTTATGAAGACGTTAGGTTATTTTCTCTCTATTTGCCTTTTCATCGCTTTTCCTGGAGTGGGAAAAGGAGAAGAGATGACTAAACAAGAAGCAAAAAAAATCACTGTAGTATTTGAAACAAACCAGGGCAATATTGAAATCAACCTTTGGCCTGAAGTGGCCCCTAAAGCATGCGATAACTTTGTGCAACTGGTCGAAAAAAAATACTATGATGGTCTGATCTTTCACAGAGTCATCAAAAATTTCATGATCCAGGGCGGCGATCCAACAGGAACTGGAGCTGGCGGTGCCTCTGTCTGGGGAAAGAACTTTCCCGATGAATATAAGCCCAATATCAATTTTGATAGAGCAGGGCTTCTTGCGATGGCAAACCGTGGGCCAAACACTAATGGTAGCCAATTCTTTATCACTACTGTTCCTACACCTTGGTTAAACATGCACCATACTATTTTTGGTGAAGTCACTAAGGGCATGGATATTGTGAAAAAGATTGAGCAATGTCATTGCGGACCGCAAGATCGTCCAGTAGACAAGCAGATGATCGTCAAAGCTTACATAAAGAAGTAAGAAGGCAGAAGGCAAAAGTGTTGATGAAGCAATTGCATTGCTTCTGCTATAGATATCGCAATGATGAAATCATTGCATCGGCACTTCTGACTTTATATTCAGCGCTTCTCTATAGATAGCTGTAAGAAGCGCTCTTTCTAAAGGCATTCCTAAAGCATCAGATAGATTGTGAAATTCAATAGCAGGCAACACTGGATATTCTTTTGCTTGTCCATTGGCATCAATAGTAGTTAAGTTGAAGTTTCTAAGAATTAGATTGGAAATGAGATACTTTTTCTTGTTTTCTACCTGAGCAGAAAGGATGACATCCCAGTTAGTCTCATTGTGACGATTCTCTATATCCACAAAGAGATCGTTCATCTCAATAGTATCGATTATTAATTTCCCTCGTTGTACTTGAAGGCTTGAGAGTGTCATTCGATTGCAGGAAAAAGCTGTTTTAGAATGAAAGCCGTGGGGATTACCTACCCAGAGATTAGAGATAGCTATTTTACCATTACCGTATTCAACACGGCTAATGGTTACAGGAAGATGCAGGGATCTAGAGATATATTTCTCTATGATTTCCTTTTTATAGGTCCAGAAAAAGACTCCAAATGCCACAACCACAAGCATTAGAATAAAAATAACAAGACCAAAAATCTTCCATTTCATACTTCTTTATTAACTGAACGTTGTAAATAAAAAAAGGATTTCTATATGTGTTAGAAATATGAAGAAGGCTTTTTCCATTATTGGTATAATTATTGTTGCCGCCGCTATTCTAGTGGCCCTCTATCTTTGGGTCATCAAACCCCAAATTTTTTCATCCTATCTTTCGAAAAAACTAGGAGTGCAAGTATCCATGCTTGCGGTGAAGCTAAGACCTAGTTATCTGGTGATTAACAATTTTAAAATAGCTAATCCTCGGGGCTCTTTGAACCCTACAGCCTTTTCTGCAAAAACAGTGGAAGCGGATTACAAGTGGAATAATCTCACTGGGAACCCTGTCATTATCGATCAAATTACTTTGAATGACGTCTTCTTGGAAGTAGAGCTATATAATGCTGAAAGAACGGAACATAATTGGACAAGGATCGCAGAGAAAATTTCTAAAGATAAGGATAGGGATAAGGAAGTCATTATTAAGGCCCTTTATATCAACAATCTAGATGCCCAAGTGTATGGACTCACGGGACAGGCAAAAGAGTTTTTAGGAGAGAACCCTTCCAGGCACGTTGACCATTTAGAATTTTATAACATTAGTAGCAAAGAGGGCTTTCCTACAGAAGAGCTGATCCAGCAGATCTTTGGAGATGTAGGTTTTGGGGACTATCTGAAAGGCCTGCTTAATCCGGCTAAGATACTTCCCAAGGTAATCAACCCATTTCATATTTTTGGGGAGAATGAGGGAAATGAAAAGGCCCCATCCGAAGATGAGGCCCTGAGTATAGAGAGTAAAAAAGACTAAGATTATTAATAATCCATTCCGCCGTGCGAATGAGCATGTGCTCCAGCGCCTGCGGGCTTTTCCACTGCTTCTTCAGTAATGATCGCTTCAGTAGTTAGCAGGAGTGCTGCAACTGATGATGCAAATTGAACAGCGCACCTTTCTACTTTAGTAGGGTTAATGATGCCTTTTTCAAACATGTTGACGTAAACATCTTCCCTTGCGTCGTATCCTTCTTCTGTCTTCATTTCCATGACCTTTTGGACGACGATCGAGCCTTCTTTGCCTGCATTCTCTGCGATTTGGCGAAGAGGAGAGCTGAGGGCTCTAGAGATAATTTCAGCACCCACTTTTTGATCTCCTTCTAAAGAAGCGATCAATTTTTTGAGAGCAGGTAAACAGCGGATGAAAGCAACGCCCCCGCCTGGGAGAACGCCTTCTTCAACGGCTGCTTTTGTAGCGTGCTGAGCATCATCTACTCGGTCTTTTTTCTCTTTCATCTCGATTTCAGTGGCTGCCCCAACTCGGATGACTCCTACGCCGCCAGCAAGTTTTGCAAGTCTTTCTTGGAGCTTTTCACGGTCGTAGTCAGAAGTGCTCTCTTCGATCTGACGTCTAAGAAGAGTAACTCTTTCTTTGATCTGTTTTTTATCGCCGGCGCCGTCTACAAGAGTAGTGTCCTCTTTTTTGACGATCACTTTCTTCACTTTCCCGAGCATATCTGGGGTGACGTTTTCTAGTTTCAGCCCTAGTTCTTCAGAAATGAACTGTCCTCCAGTTAGGATGGCGATATCTTCGAGCATCGATTTACGTCTATCGCCAAAGCCAGGGGCTTTTACAGCAACGACTTTTAAGCCGGCCCTTAAACGGTTCACAACAAGAGTAGCTAAAGCTTCGCCTTCTACATCTTCAGCGATGATAAGAAGGGGACGGCCTGATTCTGCTACAGCTTGAAGAATAGGAAGAAATTCCTTCATGGCAGATATTTTCTTTTCATAGATGAGGACAAATGCATCATCATATTCAGTCACGAGAGTTTCCGGGTTGGTGACAAAATAAGCGGATAGATAGCCGCGGTCAAAGTTCATCCCTTCGACCACATCTAAAGTAGTCTCAAAGCCCTTCGCTTCTTCTACAGTGATGGTACCATCTTTGCCTACTCGGTCCATTGCTTTGGCAATGATCTCGCCGATCTCAGTGTCGCCGTTTGCGGAGATGGTCGCTACTTGCGCAATTTCTTTATTGCTCTTGATTGGCTTAGAGAGCTTTTTGAGCTCTTCTACAACCACGTTCACCGCTTTTTCGATCCCTTTTTTGATCTCCATGGGGTTTCCGCCTGCAGTCACATTGCGAAGGCCTTCAGTGTAGATTGCTTCTGCGAGAACTGTGGCAGTAGTTGTGCCATCG